>CAZTJD010000030.1:10854-34799 GCA_964613985.1 uncultured Anaerolineales bacterium | reverse complement strand
CCATGAAAAATCATTAAAAAACAAGATAAAGGTCCAAACATGAATCGGGAAAGCACAGACGGAAAAAAGAACCCAAATGATTTTTCTTGAAAACAAATCTTTAGAAATCCCCAAGTTTCTTTAACCTCCCGTTCCCATATGCTTGATTTCACCATGAATGGTGTGCAAAGGCCATTTTCTAGATAAGAGGTGTTTTTCTTTTCGCATAAAGCTCTTCGTAAACGTTCGGATGGATAACAGCGAATCCGCAATCGTTCCCGATTATATCAAATGACTATGGAAATGGCTTGTTATCACCTGCGAAAACCACTATGCCTCAGAGATATAAAAATACAATCCGGTATAATTGGTGGACCAATGTCGACCGATGGTGGTAGTATTCATTTTTGACCAAATCCTAAGGAGAATAAAATGGACGAACATATCAGTATGAAGGACTTTAATAACAGGATAGTCACCCTGCTGGTACGCAGTGGTATGACGGATCTACCAAAAAGCTTACAAGACCGCCAGATTCTTTTCAAGAGTGCCACACTTAAAATGAAGCAAGGCGAGCAGATGAGTGAAAGTGAAGTGAACGAAAAACTCAGCAGTTGGTTGAAGAATATGACCAATTTACGGGCATACGACCATGTCACCCTGCGTCGTGCCCTGGTTGATCACGGCTTCCTGGAACGCAGCAGTGATGGCGCTACTTATCAGCTTTCTCCTTCCGGACCTCAGACCTGGACGTTCGACCCTGCCATCGACGAAATCGACCTGGAATCCCTTTTGCAGGCTGCCCGGGATGAGATCGAAGAACGAAAACGGGCTTATCTGGCAAAAGCGAAGAAGAAAGAATAAGATTGTAGGACAGGATTGCATCCTGTCCAGCAACACTTAGGGATGGGTATGGGTGGTGGGTCGATAGATCAAGGGAAAGAAACCACGCAGAACTTGGAAGGAAGGATAGAACACGGCGCATTGTATCCAGGGAGTGGGGAGTATTTTTGCCAGGGATTTTCAAGACCAACCGGGGATTTTAGATTTACAATATAGATTCGTTTCAAACCTGGAGAGAAATAGACTCAAAAATGCCTTCATCATCCGACATTGAAAATAATGACCTTTTCACCGCCAGGCAAGGCGGCTACTGGAATTACCGTATTCCCTGCCTGGTTGCGACCGGTCCGGGTCACGGTTTGCAGCTTCGAAATCAGCGACTAGTTGTACCAGTCTGGCTTTCCGACGGTACGGGTGGCGAGTTTGGACCAAAATACCGCGGTCACCGGCCCTCGATCCTGGCTTCAATCTAAAGCGATGATAAAGGGATGACCTGGCAGTGTGGTGAGGTCATCTGCCGGGATGGCGACCTATCCGACGAGGTTGAAATCCTCAACCCCAGCGAAACGGCTGCAGTGGAATTGTATGATGGGCGGGTGATGTTCAATATCCGCAATGACTCAATCCTGAGACGACGACTGGTTGCTGTAAGTGAGGACGGTGCTTCTGGCTGGAAGATAAGGGGCTTCGATCCGATCCTGCTTGAACCAGCCTGCATGGCGTGTATGGTGCGAATGAATTGGCCTGGTCATACCCAACCAGGACGGATCCTCTTCGCCAACCCAGCCAGCCTGCAGAATGAGCTGATCCCACAGGAGATGATCTTCGCTCATGATCGTAGCAGGTTGACGGTGAGGGTGAGTGAGGATGATGGGCGGATGTGGGTTGACGACTGGATGTGGGAGGAGGGACCAGCAGGTTACAGCGATCTGGCGGCTGAGCGAGATGGGAGGGTCCTGTGCCTGTATGAGTGCGGGATGGTGGACTACATGTTTGACCCGCTGTCGGTGCGGTTGGGGATGTTTTGGGTGAGGTGCGAGATGGGAGAAATATGGTAAACTAAAATTATGGTTAGAGAGATACCTCCCTCAAAAATGCAGGCTTATATCCAGACCGCTTTAGATCGTGAAAAGGAAGTCGAGCGTGAATTGGACGCGTGTCGAGATGATGCAAAAGGGTTGGCTGAAGCTGGTGCGAAACTATTGCGAGACCGATATGGGGCGAGGCATGTAATTTTATTTGGTTCGCTTGTTGGGGATGGTTATTTCCATCAACATTCCGACATCGATCTTGCTGTGGAAGGGATAGATGAGGTGCAATATTATCGTGCGGTTGCTGATTTATTAGCGCTCGATCCGGATTTCCAGTTTGACCTGGTTATGATTGAAGAAGCCGGTCCCGAGTTGAAGGAAATAATCCGATCTCAAGGGGTAGAGATATGACTCGTAGATATCAAGCATTAACTGGACGTATCCAAGCTATGATGATGGATTTGCAGTGAGTGATCAACCGGACAGAATCCCTTTGTGAGAAAGCACGCCAGACCGGTGATGATGGTTATTGGGACGGCGTGGCATTAAATCTTCATGGATTCTATGCAGGTATTGAACAAAATTTTGCGGATATCGCAAAGTCTGTGGAGGTCAGTGTACCACCTGGTTCTGATTGGCATCGAGATCTCCTTGTGCAAATGACGACGGATTTTCCATCTACCCGACCTGCTGTTATCAGCCAAGATACTCGCAGGTGTCTGGATGAATACCGTGGTTTTCGATATATCGTCAGGAATGTCTATACATTTTACTTATGGCCATCAAGGCTGCAAGAATTTGCTGATGGGGTTAAATCATGTATGAGTCAATTGGAAGATGACTTGATGAAATTTATTGATTTCTTGGGTAACCTTGATAAAAGTGTTGGAGAATAACGCTCAGGATTTATTTTTTATCTTGGAAGAGGGGATTTTCTAATCTTCCTGGTGTTATATTTTTTTGGATTATAAGGTGGAGTGATTTTAAATCGAATTTCCCGAATTATACGAATTTTCTTATTTGATCAAGGATCTCGTTTAGGGGCGCTATATTAAAATCAAGGTTTTTTTGGTGTGAGATTTAGATGGGGTTGGTGGGATGTGCTTTTCATAAAGTTGGAAGCTAATTCTAGAGGGTTGGAGAGAACGAGAAATAGTCTTATGATATCGTCTTGCAGAATGGATTTGTGAATCGGTAACAGCCGAATGGGCTGAGTTCGGTATCCGAGTGAATGCCATCGCACCAGGCGTGACAAACACCAAATTAACTGAACGAGTGGTGAAAGCTAAACCTGCCTTAGAAGCAGCCTTAAAATTTCGCACCCCCATAGGGCGTTTTGCTGAACCGGAGGAAATTGGCAAAATGGCGGTTTTCCTCGCTTCGGATTTGGCCTCTTACATGACCGGGGCAATTATTGCCTGCGATGGTGGTTGGACAGCTCATTCGGATTTTGCAGGGATTCCACCGGATAGAATTACTGGGTGGGAATAAAAGACCCTAACAATTCTCAATTTATTAGGTTTTTCGTATTTATGATTAAAAGAATTCATCACCAAACAGCCAAGTAAATCATCAATCCCATAAGATTAAAGCCCAAATTCTAACCGCTTTATTAAGTTTTTCCCTATTCAGATTACCCAGGATTTTGTTACTCACCAGGGTTACCAAGGGCAGGCATATCATCGACAGACCAATACCCGCTAATACGTCACTGATATAATACGCACCCAATAGCACCCTGGAGTAAGAAACGCTGAGTGCTAAACCTGCTAATATTATTTTCACACCAGTATGCCATTTATCTCTCGCTGGCATCAAAACTAAGAAAGGCAGCGCCATGGCCATGCTCTTGGTTGCATGACCAGATGATGTGACTCTTCAATGTAAAGCGAAATATTCCTAACAGGGTCCCATTCCATGGTCATAACTATGAAATATCACATTTTGTTGTTGTTTTTGTGATTTCAAACGTGGAGGGGGTGAGATCAGGTGTTGTTTTCTTTTTAAGCGAGGTATTCCTCGAGTGACATGGCATAAAGGTATGTACCGACGATGGTGCCATCTGGGAGGTGCTTGTTTTTGGGAATGTGTTCTTCACGGCGGAATCCGCATCGTTCTGCGACGCGCCAGCTACGTTCGTTGGTGTCGGCACAGCTTAGGCGTACATGTCGTGCTCCGATATCGTTGAATAACCAGTCCAAAGACGCATTGACTGCTTCAGTGACATATCCCACCCCCTGGTGCTCGACATCGGCAATGTAACCGATCACAAATTCGAGGTGGTCCCAATCTACGGGTCCGACGTAAACCTGGGCGACGAATTCGTCTGAATCCCGTTTGAAGACACCCAAGAAGAAATGGTTGCGCGCCGCCCATTCTGCTGAAAGGTCTCGAGCCAGGGTGTTAGCTTCTTCAGACGTGTTGATTGACAGGAGAGCGTTTTCCGACTCGTATTGTGCCAGATGATCCCGGTTTCTCCGACTGATCTGGAAGAGTAAATTTCCATCACCGGGCTGGTAACTTCGAAGGTAGACCCGGTCGGCATTGATACGAGTTGGGATATCTCGAGACATCTTATGAACCATTTTTATCCTTTTATCTTGGGATCACATCATGTATTCTGAGGAAACAGGGATGCCAGGAATCTCTCGGTGACGTATGTCCCAGCCTGGGCTGCAGGTGACCAGGAGGGTTTGTACAGATCGAAGCCATGCTCAGTATCCGGTAATTCAAAATGGATGGATTGAACACAAGCTTTCTTCAGTGCGTCATACAAGCGTTGAACGGCCTCTCTATTTCCAGAGAAATCATGTCGCCCCTGAAGCAGCAGGGTTGGTGGGCAATGAGCTCCAACATGTGTAATGGGGGAGCCTTTACGGTAGTTCTCTTCTGCTTCGGTTGGGGATCCTCCCAGCAGGTTTGGCAGCAAGCGATCGACAGGGATTGCTTTAAAACCAAAACGAGATTCAAGAAAATGGGTAAACCAACCCTCAAACCTGCTATTGGCTCTTAAATTCGGCAACTCGCTGAACCTGTCATATTGATCAAATAAATCTGGTGGTCCATAATAGGATACAATGCCTTGGACAGTGGTGTCCTCCAAAGTTAACCCAGGTTGATATCGTTGATCATTGGAGGTGTATGCAGCAAGGAGAGCAAGGTGACCTCCCGCAGAACCTCCCATGAGAACGATCCTTCCAGGATTGACACCGTACTCTTTCCCCTGCCTTTTCATCCATGCGACTGCCTGTTTTACATCGCCCATCATGGAGAAAAGGTCTGCCTTCGGAGCCAGCGTATATGCTACATCGAGAATTGCATGACCCTGGTTGCTAAGGTGCTTGAAAAAGTGACTCGTACCAAAATTTTTATCCGCATAATGCCAACCACTACCATGGAGATAGATGATACCAGTTCCTGTTGTTTCTCTGGATTCCAATGGAATCCAGAGATCAGCATAGACAGGTTCGCGGCTTCCATAAAAATAACCGATTTGAAGATCCTTGATCCATCGGACTTCACCCCTTTCTTTCCATCTGATCACCCATGAGAAAGGCAGCATTCCCTTTTTCTTTATCGAGGTAAGGTCTGCGGTCGCATTCCTGACACTCTTAATAAGGCGATAAATATATCGGGCGGCAATCAAGACTCCAATGCTCCCGGCTGAAATGGCGAGGATGTCTTTTCCGAAAAACCAAGCTAATCCTGCCCCAACGAATCCCAAAATCCCCAGGAAAAAGATGCGTGAACCAGCGAATAGTTTAGGGATGAAGAGCAGAAGTCGCCCCCAACCTGAACGAGGTTGAATTAGGATCACTAGCGTAAATACAAGTGATGTAATTGAGATAAGCCTGATAAGGATGACCATACATAATGGATTATAAACGCTTCTGCCTTTGGATTCGGTTGAATTATTGTTTCTGGGGGGTCTAAAGAAAAATCGATATAGAATGGATTGGATTAATTGGAAAACAATTATCCCAAAAAGCTAACGAGTTCCTATAATTTACCCTTTGGGTTCATAATTTTCACCTAGGGAGTCTGTCGAATACCAGCAGCAGGTTTTCTTTATCCTGTTGAAAACCTTTTCTCCTCGCTTTCGTTAGCCAGATCGTTGTTATTGGTTTCTTGTTCTCAAAGGCTTGTTCTGTTGAAATATAACCTGCTTCTTCTAGCTTGGTCAGGTGCTTGGATAGGTTGCCTCAGCTTAGATCCGTCAGCTGCTTCAAGCATACATAATCCATGTTTTCAACCATATAAAGTTATACGATGATTTTCAAACTGGTAGGGGAGTGGATCAGTGTATCGATATTCTTAAGCGAATCGAGTTCTGGATCTCCAGCTTTTCGTCTTTAAAGGATGATCTGAAGATTTTTCGATCAACTGCCATAAGAATTTAATTTTCAGACAAGCAGCCACTAAAGTAGTGGTCGATTTACTATAGAAAGAACATCATATAAGAAAAAACTTTCTATTCGTATTTACTCAAATCCCTTCTTTGTTGAAGTATCGTTTCTGATTTTCGTGAGAATAGTTAATCGGTAAGAGAAGTGGATTGAGAAGACCTTGATATCACAAACACCCTGGTCCAGTGTAAAAACTGGAACAGTTATTAAATCTCTTTGCAGCCAGCCGTTTGATATGGAAAATTCAACGATTAACAGCCAACGCTGCTGGTCATTGTTAAAATTAAACAGGGGGTACGACTGGTTTTTAGTCACACCACCTGTTTATGCGACCTGCAGAAAGATTTAGCGCAGGATCAAGTGCAGGTAGATACGCGACGCCTGTTCGAACTCGTAAGCACCGATGTCGCATGGGTCGAAACGGATGACCCCACTCACCCCCAGCATGTTGCTTTCAGTGGTCGTGATCGTGCCTTTGCAATCGGGATTTGGATTTAGCGTGGTGACGGCAGAATTCCCGTAGACAATGGAGGTATACAAGGTGATCGTCTCGTTGTTAGAATTGTATAAACTTACTGCATCCCCTCCAGTATAATCTGTAAGGGTGGCATAGATCAAAACAACGCGGGAATCAGATCCAGTAATCCGTATTCCTCCTCCTAAATTTGAGTATTCGATTAGGGGAAAAGATTATGATTGGTGTATACACTGTGGGTATCGATTTTAATGGATGATAAAGTTGAGAAAATACTTTTAATACAAACAGAAGATTGACTTTTCGTTAGATTTCCATGTTAACCAGTAAATTGATAACCTCCACTTGCAACATATAAACGCGCTGAATTTCAGCTCAAAAATCCAGCGTTAATGATTATGTATTGCTTGTGTATCTTGTCGGCGATACCTACAAACAACTCCCATCGGGTATTGCCATCGAGTCAAATTAATTGTAGTCTAAGCTTAACGAAAAATCAAAAAAACAAAGTTTTCCTCCCTTTTTAACCAATAAATAGACCGACCGCAAGTAGGACGGGCATGGATATGTTGATCAGCACATTCATGCCCAGCGAGGGGATCAAGGCTGGGATATCGTCAGCATTCTTGCTGACCTCACGGTAGGTTCGCCAGGCGAAAATAGCAGTAACCAGCGAGATCAGGGTGGTCACTGGCAGCTGCCCAAGCAGTACCCCAATGATAACTGCGAGGTTCGCCAGCAGCAGGAAAGAACCATAAACTACGCTGCTAGCTTTTCGTCCAATGAGGATGGGATAGTGCTTGCGTCCCACAGCCTGGTCAGCTTCCACATCGGGGAACTGGTTGAGCAGCAGCAGGTCGCTGACTAGGAAAGTAGGCACCAGCGAGGCGATGAAAGGCGTCCAACCATAGCCACCCGTCAGCGCAAAATGAGTCCCCATCACCATCAGGACCCCAAACCCTAATCCTGGAGCGATCAGGCTTAGGACCGGGTTCTTTACCCACCAGATGGTATAAGTGACCAGTAACACAACACCAAGGATGCCAACGGGTAATAGTTGCCATCCCTGAACCCAGATAAAATATACTCCGATGAAACTTGTTATTGTGAGGGATAAGATCGAAACCAGGAGTGCTAAAGATTCTAATTCTGGATGAGAAGGCAGTGTACCGCTGCCTCCACTGAAGGGTGTCGGTTGGGTTGTGCGATCCAACCCACTCTTGAAATCAAAGTATTCATTGAAGGCGTTGACACAGATGTGGGCTGATACACCGCCAAGGAGGACGAGTACCGTATGAAGCCAGTTGATTAGACCCGTTTGCCAGTGTGCCGTTCCTATGCCCACCAGAACGCAGGCGGGTGCGAGGACCAAAAAAGGCAGACGGATAATGCCGAGGATGTATTTTAGTCGTTCCATTGGGTTTCCTTTGATTTGTTTTTTTACCAGATACTAAAATAAGTTGGCAGTTGCTAAGTTTTATATTGGGAAATGATATTTAAGTGAAAGAACCTTATATTTTTCCGAGGATTGCACTGGCTCGAACGACCCCAGCTCGGTCATGACGGACAGTCAGGTGCAGTTCACCACCGTCTGGAGCGTGAACGACCCATTCCATCTTCAAGCGGTCAAAGGTTGAATCCGCAGGTCCTGAAAAGGAAGCGGTCTTATACGCCCTGCCTTCCAGTTGTCCGCCATCCTGGCGAGGCAGGCCCGTTTCCAGGGTGGCGCCTTCAGGTAGCTCGATCTCACAGATGACGCCGCGAACGGTCTTCTTTTCCAGCGCTTTCTTGGTGACGTAGGTAGGGAGCCAGCCGACGTTATCCACTACCAGGCTGATTTTGTATGTATCCTGAGCGAGTTGGATGACGGCGAGATCGCGCTGTTCGAGGCGTGGGCTAATCAAGGCCGCCCAGGTCAGCCAGGGTGTGAATTTTCTGACTTCTCTTTCAAGCAAGGATAATGGGGGATTGCGCCAGGAGTTCATGAAATCGATCCCACCCAATTCGACTTGACCCAACTCGGGATGGTCAAAGGGATACCAATCGACATAACTTCCCTTACCAATCTCCTCATCCATCCACTGCAGCCATTTAAGGTCGTCCTCCACCGGGTGGTCCCGGAACCATTCGATCGGTTTGATATCCTCAATCCCTGCTTCTCGCATCGGTGACCAAATCTCCACCGCCCAATAAAACATCCCCAGGTGTTCGTAAGCCCAATCCGAACCGCCAGTGATGACCTGTTTGGGGTGGTATTTAAAGTCATGGAAGATGGAGATATTGGGATAGCCAGTGATCTCGGTTCCTACCTCTCCAATTTTCTGGTAGGTCCAAAGGTCTTCGACCGGGAGTTCGTCATCCGGTTTGCTGGCATAAGGTCGCAGCAACACTCCGCTATAAGTGTGGAAACAATAGACTATGCAGATGTTGTTGTGGTTGGCGATAAAATCGACCATGGCGCGCACTTCCGGTTCGGAGGTGGGGTAGGGACCAGAACCTTGCTGGTCAGCCTCACCGCGCCATTCCATGGGGAAGTTGCGGTTCAGGTCCAGCCCTTCTTTGGGGGTTATCACCTTGATGGTGACGCCGTCATAGTTGGTGATCCTTCCTTCGGGCAGCAGGCGGTAGTATTCTCCCCCAAAATCGGTGGGTTCACGGCGAACCATCAGGCGCGGTTGATCTGGATGAGGTTTCCAGGCTCCGTTGGGATCCCGTAACCGCATGGTCAGGATGCGCCCGTCCCCATCGATATCTTCGTAACCGATCAGCCCTTCCACCGGATCTTCGTCGTACGGATAAGGGCGGGTGCTGGAGCGGACGATTTTCGGTTTGTCCGCCAGAGCCCATTCCGCGCCGTCTGGGTTAAGTCGTGGGCATATATAGAAGGCTCGGCTGTCCAGGCAGCGGGTGATCGCCTCATCGTTACCATAGCCTTCAATAAGTGTATGCAAGTGGTGCAGGCAGGCTGTGGAGCCTGATACTTCCGAAGCGTGGATGTTGCCATCAACCCATTCGGCGGGTTTCTCCCCTGCTGGACCGGTGACAAAGTTGGTTATCGTTATGACCCAAATGTCACGTCCTTCGTTGCTCTTGCCGATGGTTTCTAGTTGAAGGAGGTTTGAGTGTTGCTTGGCGAGATCGCGCAGCAGTTCGGTCAGTTCCTCGTATTTGTAGTAGCGATCAAATAGGATGTCTGTCATTGCAGCTCCTGGGAATCCTCAAATTCTGATTTTTTTGTCCCTGATTACCTAATTTTACCACCGTGTTTTGGAGGCTTTTTTCGGTGAATACCATTATTGGAGGTCGTAGAGGATGAAATCGAATGTCAACGAATTAAGTTATTCGGAGGACTGCCAGTCCTTCGATGACTGGCAGTCCTGAACTGTCATGAACTACAAGATGCAAGACTATAAATCGAGATGTGGGGAAGATTTGTATTCTGCCTGGTAGACAGGATGAAATCCTGTCCTATAAATCGGCGCGAAGGGAATCCCTCCCTACGGAGCCTGATGACATATGATCTCTGGCACTCCTCTCCAAATTTACGCCTTCGGATGAATTCGTGTCTTTCAGCATTAAAATCGTTATATAATCAACTTATATGTTCCGCGCCCAGATAAAGACGAATGGAGAGTCCATCACCTTACTAGATCCGCGCTGGCGGAGTAAGATCAAGCAGGTTCGGCAGCTCAATCGGGAAGACCTGTTGGTTTGTCCAGCCTGCCAGAAGCCCGTGCGACCTCGAACAGGTCGGATTCGTCGCTGGCATTTCGCCCATAAGCACCTGCAGAACTGCCCTTTATCCCGGGAATCAGCCTTAACCCTTTCTTGCCGGGCTGTGCTCTACGACTGGTTGGTGGGTCTTTTTGGCAGCGACTGTGTGACCGTTGAAAAAACATTTGAAGGCACAACCCTGCCGAGACCGGTGGACTGCTGGGTGGAGGCTGAGTTGGGAGCGTTTGCTTACTGGGTGTTCGATAAGAACAAGTCACCATCGATTCGTGAAGATATCCAGAAGGGATTGGAGACAACTGGATGCCTCCCGCACTATGTCTTCGCCAGCGAGATGCTGCTGAAGGACGACATCGTCCCAAACCGCATCTTCCTGACCACCACGGAACGTGCATTTCTGGAGAAGTCCATCTATGACAAAGCCTGGGCACGTGACTTGCGCCAGGTGGGGGGTTCGCTTCACTACCTGGACCCGGAGGGTGGCAACCTTACCACGTACCGCGACCTGGTCGTCATCCACCCTCCGCAGCTCTACCACGGGATCAAGCACCACAACTCCCTTGATCAGGTCAGGGTTTCTACCGAAAACGGGGGTTTATTCCATCCCGGTGAGGAAAAACAGGTTTACAAGCGAATCGACCAGATCGAAAGCCGGGAACGGGCTGCCTCCCGCCGTCTGCAGTCCCTGGATTCTTTTCTCGCCCGGCGTCGCGGCGAGATCTCGGCTGACCAGGATACTCCTAAATTAAAAATGCCAGAACCGGCGGTAACCCCTCCTCGTCCATTTGCTCGTGAAGCGGTCTGCCGCATCTGTGGGACAGTGACCAGCGATTGGTTGACTTATTTTGGAGAGAGCGGCGAGTGTATCTGCCGGGAATGCAGCAAAGTAGGGTTGTGATACCATCCACGCAAATATTGTGCATAGACAAACATAAAGAATAAATTATCCAAGAGAAGTTGGGCTGAATTTACTATCCAAAAATAACTATTAAGAAGAATAAACCGTGAGTTATTGCTGAAGCATAGGTGCTTTTTCCAAAGAGACGGGCAAGACCGAAAACGAGTGCCCCAAGATAGAGTTGAATCTGTCTTGATAACCATATTTGGGGTGTTGCTTCCCAGATTTGAGCATAATAAAAATCGTTTGGCAGGTGTCGTAAACCAAATAGCAATGCTGCTGCAAGAAGTCCTGTTATTTCCCCATAACGCTTGCCAACCTGGGTCTGTATCAGCCCACGGAACATCGTCTCCTCCCCGATCACGGTAATCATAATAAAAACCAACAAACCTAATAGAATAGCGATTACTTTTAAGATATCAACTGGTTTGTTGATTACTATTGCACCATTCGCTCCCGAATCTCCAGGAAAGTTGTATGGGATCCCACCTCCGAGTATATTGTTTACCACGCTGGTTAATACATAAAGCAAAAAAAATGCAAGTACGCCATAAAGAAGGCTTTTCCATCCTTGCCAATGCCAACCCAATTCAACCTTGATACCATAACTAGATGGAAACCACAAGCAGCAAGCAAGTATTGAGAAAATTAGGTTGGGGAGAATGATTAATGCCAACTCGATGATCATGCCATAAGCGACAGCAATATTCCAACCGAGATACCATTTTCCTGCAATCCAAGATGCTAAACCAACAATAACAAAGTTGGCGATTGCCCAGATTATAATTATTCGTTTGATCATAATTCTTACTCAAATAAGTGACATTTTTCTACCTTGATTCTTCTATTGTAATATAATTCGTTCCTGGGATTGATATTCAAACGCTCATTGGCAGACAAGAGAAACATTATCCGAAATCACGAATTTCAAAACTTATTCTCATCCCTAAAATGAAGAAATTGATGTTAGCTGTTGCCATTGATTTGAATAGCAATGGTACTGTAAGCAAACCGACACTTGCTATTTCAGAGAAAATCTATTACAGTTGGTCAGGATTTCCAGATTCGTTTAATCTTTGATTTTGGACCATTCTTAAATTTGAAATATTCGGAGCAACGATGCCCGTCCCACCCATCCCCACTGGCAAACTACCCCCTGAACACCTCACCAAGATCCTGGCTCGTGCCCCGGTGTTTGACCCGCGTGTGTTATTCGGACCGGGTATCGGCCTGGATTGCGCTGTGGTTGACCTGGGAGGAACCTGCCTGGTCTTTAAATCCGACCCTATCACTTTCGCTACGGACGAAATCGGCTGGTACGTGGTGCAGGTCAACGCCAACGACATTGCCACCACCGGCGCCACCCCGCGCTGGTTCTTGCTGACTGCTTTGCTGCCGGAACGAGAGACCACGGTCGAACTGGTCGACGAGATCACGGAGCAGATCCACGATGCCTGTCATTCCCTGGAAATCAGCCTGATCGGAGGACATACCGAGATCACGCATGGCATCGATCGACCGATCCTCGTTGGGACGATGATCGGGGAAGTAGCCCGTGCTGATTTGATCTCTCCGCTAGGTGCCTTTCCTGGCGACCGTATCCTACTGACCAAGGGAGTGCCGATTGAAGGAACTGCCATCCTGGCTCGAGAAAGACCCGAAAGGTTGAAAGGGGTACTCAGTACAGCAGAGATCAAGCAGGCCGCCCATTTCCTCTTCAATCCTGGTATCAGCGTGGTGCGGGATGCGCAAATTGCCACCCAGGCAGGGGCGGTGACCGCCATGCATGATCCTACGGAGGGGGGATTGTCCAGTGCGCTATGGGAGTTAGCCCAGGCCTGCGGTCACTCCCTGGTCATCGATCCGAGAGCTGTGCCGATCCCGGCAATTTCCGAAAAGGTCTGCCAGGAATTCAGGATCAACCCGCTGGATACGATTGCTTCGGGCGCCTTGCTGCTGACGGTCCCACCCAATGAGGTCAAAATTATCTGCCATGCCTTGAAATCCGAAGGTATTGACTGTGCTGAGATCGGTTTTGTGGAAGCCGGCCCGCCGCGCGCCCTGCAGACGACCAATGACCATCCCGTCCGCCTGCCGCGGCCAAAACGAGATGAAATCGCGCGGCTGTTTGAGTGCTGAGGGAATGACAGCCATATTTTTCACCGCCAGGTAATTGTGACTTATATCCCAGCTGCCTTTCGTTCTTTGCGGTAGGTCTTTTCATCATTGAAGGTTGATAATTGGTGATGTCATTACGCTTACGATAGAATGGGAGATTGACATTCTGCAGAAGGAGCCAATCCATGTCCAAACGACGCACCCTCCATCTTATCTGCAATGCACATCTTGACCCGGTCTGGTTGTGGGAGTGGGAGGAAGGAGCTGCCACTGCCATCAGCACCTTTCGCATTGCCGCTGATCTTTGTGATGCGTTCCCTGATTTCATCTTCAACCACAACGAAGTGATCCTTTACCGCTGGATCGAAGAATACTCTCCAGACCTATTTGCCCGTATCCAACGCCTGGTTAAAGAAGGTAAATGGCATATCATGGGTGGTTGGTACCTCCAACCGGATTGCAATATGCCTTGCGGCGAGGCTTTTGTACGCCATGTCCTGATGGGGAGGTGTTATTTTGGAGAAAAATTTGACGTTTATCCTACAACGGCAATAAATTTTGACTCTTTCGGACACAGCCGCGGCCTGGTGCAGATCATGGCGAAGAGTGGCTATGATTCTTATATCGCCTGCCGGCCCAGCCAGGAGGATGCTGGAACGCCGGGAGGTGAGTTCATCTGGGAGGGATATGATGGTTCCCGGATAACCTTCCTGCGCCCGTATGGCTGGTATCTTTCCCCCCTGGGGAAGGCAAAGCAAAAAGTGGAAGCGTTCCTGGTTGATGGTCCGCAAGAGCGTGAGACCTTGATGTTGTGGGGTGTTGGAGATCACGGTGGCGGACCTTCTCACCAGGACCTGGCAGACCTGCAGGCACTGATCAACGAGACCGAAGATGTTGAAATACGCCATTCCACACCTGAAACGTATTTTCGCGCCATCCTGGACCGCATCCCTAATTTGCCGGTGCACCGCCAAGACCTGAATCCCTGGGCTACAGGATGCTACACCTCCATGGTGCGGGTAAAGCAATGGGTCCGGCGCCTGGAAAATGAGCTGTTTGCGACCGAAAAGATGGCGACCGCAGCTTCTTACCAGGTCGGGATAGTTTATCCGCAAGAGAAACTACAGCAGGCCTTTATCGACCTGTTGATCTGCCATTTCCACGACATCCTGCCTGGGTCTTCCATCCAACCGGCAGAAGAAATGGCGCTGAGACTACTCCACCACGGCCTGGAAAATATCGCCCGAGCACGGGCCAGGGCGTTCTTCGCTCTTTGCCAGGGACAACCTGTAGCCATAGAGGGGGAGATCCCCATCCTGGTCTATAACCCGCATCCATACCCGGTCGATGCCACTGTTGAGTGCGAGTTCAACCTGCAGGATTTCAACCCATCCGATGATTTCACCGACTTGCAAGTTTACGCTGGTGAGGAAGCACTTCCAAGCCAGGTGGAGAAAGAACTGAGCAATCTCAACCTCGATTGGCGCAAACGGGTTGTCTTTTCTGCCACGCTGGAGCCTTCCCGCATCAATCGTTTTGACTGCAAGCCACGGTCCACGCCCCTGCAACGTACATACCCCCAACCAGAAGGTGATATCCACTTTCAGACCTCTGACCTGGAAGTTATTATCAATGCCCACACTGGCTTGATCGACGCCTACCGCGTGAGGGGCGTGGATACCTTGGAACCTGATGCCTGCAAGCCATTGGTTATGCTTGATGATCCAGACCCGTGGGGGATGAGGAATAAAAGCTACCGCAATTTGTTAGGCGCGTTCACTCTCCTTTCATCAGATGAGAATCAGCGCTTTTCCGGAGTGACCAACCCATCTCTGCGTCCTGTTCGCATCATTGAGGATGGCGAGGTGCGTACCGTGGTTGAAGTTGTTCTAGGCTATGAAAATTCACGCCTGGTCCTGCGCTACAAGTTGCCCAAACGCGGTAGCGAGGTTGAGATTGAAGTACGTGTCCACTGGAATGAAAAGGATCGTATGCTCAAGCTTGGGTTCCGCACCCCAGATAAATACAGCAGCTATCACGGGCAGGTTGCGTACGGCGTCGACCAATTGCCGGGGAACGGCGATGAAGTCGTTGCCCAGAAATGGGTTGCAGTAGTATCTCAAGATATGGGGCAGGCATTGACCATCATCAACGATGGTATTTATGGCTCCGATTTCCTCGACGGGGAAGTTCGGCTTTCCCTACTGCGTTCAGCAGGTTATTCCGTCCACCCTATCTATGACCGTCCCCTGCTACCCGATGACCGCTACTCGCCGCGGCAAGAACAGGGAGAGCGACTCTACCACTTCTGGTTGAACGCCGGTCCGTCGGAGGAACGCCTGGAACGGATCGACCGCGAAGCATTGGTCCACAATGAGAAGCCCTTCAGTCTTTCATTTTTCCCGCAGGGGGAAGGCAATCCATTGCAGAGTTTTGTTGTCCTGGAGGGGGATAGCGCCATCCAGCTTGCTGCCTTGAAACCGGCTGAAGAGGGCGATGGCTTGATCGCCCGGCTGTTCAATCCTACCGCGAAAACCCGCCAGGCGGTCCTGAAGCTTAACGAGTCTGCATTATCGCTGACACTTTCCGCATTCGAGCTGCAGACCTGGCTTCTCAGGGATAGTGAATGGCTGGAGACAGATTTAATGGAGGAGTGTAAGTAAGATAAAACCATCAGCGAAGAGTGGGAAGGTCTGGATGGTCGACATAATTGGGCTGGTCTAGAACTGGGTTAAATTTTGCGGTCGCCACGAATTTTCAACACACATCAACATGTACCCTCCATCAGTCAGTGTTCCATTCATAGGCGGTTTGGGAATGCTGATATATTTAGATTGGATGGATATAATGGCTGATCGATCCACGAGCCATCGAATGAATTCGATGTTTGAAAAGAAAAATGCGCTGAAGCGCGTTGGGGGGTTGTTTAGAATGGTTTTTTATTTTTTTCTGCAAATTGGAGTGCACAGGAGGCAATCTTAAACTACAAATGGTGGCTTGGATCGATCAGCGTTCCCTGTTTTGTTGTAGCCCATCAGGGGGAAGTGATTTCCACGTTGCTTTCTGTGTATTTGAATCTTATATCCTAGGATGGGACTGACCGTGATTGGTTTTTGATCTACCCGAATGGATTGGGGTTCGGAAGGGTGATCTCAAGTACAAATCCCTTCCCGGTAGCGGATTTTATTTCCATTCGTCCCCCTAAAAGGGCTACTCGTTCACTGATCCCAACCAAACCAAAATGCTCCTTCGTTGAGAGATCTGCCAGGTCAGGTATGGTTTCGATCCCGCGCCCATCATCCGTAAAACGGATCAGCAAATGACCCTCCGGAAGCTGCTCAAGCAATAATTGCACCTTACTGGCGTCCGCGTGCTTTATCACGTTGCCAAGCCCCTCTTGGATTATCCGGAAAATGGAAAGTTCCATCAGTTCAGGTAGCCTTTTCAGTGTCTTATCGATTTCGATTTTCACTTTCACACCTGTGCGTTCCTCCCATTCTTGAACCAGGGAGGGGATCGCGGAAGCAAGCCCATGGTTATCGATGGTTGGAGGTCTCAGGTCTCGGCAGAGCTGGCGTAGATTGCCAATAACCTGGCGGATTGACTGGCGAATGGCATGCACTTCACGGCGCTGTTGGTTGGAGCTTTCGGCATTCTCCACATCTTCTAGCAGGTAATTCAAACCAAGCAGATCCTGGATTACAGAATCGTGCAGCTCGCGTGCCAGGGATTTACGTTCTTCCTCTCGGTCGGTCATCAAGCGCCTTTGTGTTTCCTGTAAAGCTGCGTTGAGGCGATCCATGGCTTAAACCTGTTCAGCGAATTTTTCGATGAGTTGCTGGTTAAGCAGGTCACTGGCTTCTAAGGTCTCATGTAGCTGGGTCTGTTTCCGAAAGAGTTCTTCAGTTTGCTGCTGGGCTTTCTGATAACTTTCCAGAGCCCAGATGAGGGGTGCTGCCTTCCAGGTATGCGACAGCAGCGGCGATGGCGTCCGCTACCAGGGTGCGGACATCCTTCAGAACGGTCATGGACTGCTTGCCGTCGATGATGTACTGCACCGAGGCGATTTCAGTGTCCTGACCGGTGACGTAATAGTTGGAGACATCTGCATCAGCAGCGAAAGCGTCGGCAATAGCGCGTGCGGTGCCGTCATTGGGAGCCAGGATGAACACATCACCCTTGTCTTCTGTTGTTGTGGCGGTCAGGTTAGCCTCTGCCAGGTTCTTGGCAGTGTTGAAATCCCAGTTGGTGGTGATCTGGCCGATGATTTGGCCCATCTCATTGCGGGTCAGTTCAGCCTTATCCTGCAGGGAAACCGCTTCGTTGGAGTTCTTGATGACGAAGGTGCCATCAGCGATCTTGGGCTGCAAGACGCCCCAGGCGCCTTCAAAGAACAGAAAGGCATTGTTGTCAGAGGCAGCGCCAGCGTACAGGTAAAGCGGATTGCCTGAACCGGAGGCATTATCGACCAGGTATTGACCTTGGGCGGCGCCTACGGCAACGCTGTCGAAGGTGACGTAGTAGTCCACTGCGGCTGTATCGCGAATCAGGCGGTCGTAGGAGATCACTTTCACGCCAGCGTCGTGGGCAGCTTCTGCAGCGGCTGCTGCAGCGGTGCCATCATGCGGGCAGATGATCAGTACCTGGATGCCTTTGGTGATCAGGTCTTCAACATTGGCTTTTTCCTTGGCGGAATCGCCCTGGCTGAAGAGGATCTCGACATCATAACCAGCGGCGCCGAGCGCATCTTTGAAGCGGGTTTCGTCCTGGATCCAGCGTGGTTCTTCACGGGTCGGGAGAACGATACCGACGGCAAGAGTCTCACCGACTTCGGGTGCGGCTTCTTCAGGAGCAGCTTCTTCAAGAGCTGGAGCTTCTGGCGTTGATGCTGGTGCGCAAGCTGTGAAGGTTAAACCTGCCAGTAAAATCAGCGCAACCAGCAATAATAGTGCATGGAAATTTTTCTTGGACATTATCTTCTCCTTTGAAGTATCTGTCAAAAAGGTTAAAAGTTCTGTAAACATGGTAAGCGATTTCTGAATCTGGTATTTGGAAAATAACACCTCCTTAGTTCGGTTTACTATAAAAGGGTTGGTTTTCCGGATAATGTATTTTTCAATGAACACCCTTTAAATCAGATATTTATTTTTCCAAAAGTTTACGTTATTTGCCTGATTTTTCCCCCTCATTTGGGGAGGGGATTTCCCCTCAAAAGAATATCTAAAAGCTGCAAATTGGTTTGTTCCTCACCCTTATTGGTGGTAAGATAATTTCGTTATGGGTATCTCAAGTATATTACTCGCAGATGATCACGAAATCGTTCGAGCAGGTTTTCATAAGACTATTGATGATTCTCCTGAATATAAAATTATTGGCGAAGTAGAAGATGGATCTTCACTCCTACTATTTCTTGAAGAGACATATCCCGATTGCTTGCTGGTGGATATCAGTATGCCAGCATTTGAACCTTTGAAAGACATTCCAGAAATCCGAGCTAAATATCCTGGTTTGAAGATACTGGTCGTCAGTGCATATGACGATGATTTCTATGTTCATGGCTTATTGGAAGCAGGAGTTGATGGGTACCACCTCAAAGATCAACCGCTAAATGATCTTAAATTAGCCCTGCAGCGTGTCCTGGCTGGTGAACGTTGGGTATCGAGTCCTCTGATTGATAGGCTTGTTGATCATAACCACCCGTCCCCTGAAGCCCCAATGCTGACCTCTAGGCAGATCGAAATCCTCCGTCTGTTACAGGAGGGATTGGATAATAATGCCATTGCCTTAGCAATGAACTTGAGTGTTAAAACCATAGAGAACCACCTGACCCGACTTTACAGACAACTAAGGTTAAGTAGCCGGTTAGAAGCCAGCCACTTCGTGAACGAACATCCTGAAGTTTTGGGGATTAAGGGATATCGCATTGATCAAAAGCAGTCCTTCCAGCCTGGTTCTCATGATGTCGCAATTCTCCTGGTGGATGATAACCGCCGCTACCTGCATCAGCTTTTACGCGTTTTAGGGAGAGTAGTTCCTCAAGCTGACTTGTACGAAGCAAACGATTCCAATGAGGCTGTAACCATGGCAAAGTGTATCCAACCTCAATTGGTTTTAGTGGATGTTATTCTCGGGGAAGAAGATGGCATTCAATGTGCTCGGCGAATTAAATTAGTTTCAGAAAAATCTCGTCTTGTAATGATAAGTGCTTATCCCGACCGTGAATTTCATCGGTTAAGCATCGATGCAGGTGCAGTTGCCTTTCTGGATAAAAAAGACCTTGATGCGACCACGCTGCAACAGGTTGTTGAAGATCTGCTCTGATCACTCCAGGTTTGATTTCAATGGAGACCCAAATGAGCAAGTTCAACAAAGATTTGAAACAGTTATTAAGGAAAAACAACGGATGACATCGCCAAAGAGAAAAATGCTTAAAACCCATACTCAAATGGAAAAATACTTAAATGAGGGTGGATAAGGATTGTTTACAGATCGTTTCCTTCATCTACAGGCCTCTGTACTACAAGTACAGGCCTCTGCACTACAAGTACAGGCCTCTGCACTACGAGGTCTCTTTCCAGGTGATTCACGAATTATAGAGGGTCAACGTAACAATCTGAATCCCCCTATATCCACATCCTTGTTCATTGGATAAAGCAGCTGACGCTCTTTGTCGGGCGATGGAACTATGAATGCCCACATGTCCCACATCCGCAAACTATTAACTTTCATCAAACCATACACACTGCTTTCGGTCCTCAGCCTGATGCTATTAGCCTTTTCGGCCTTCATCGACCTGTCGATCCCTCGCTTGATCCAGCGCATCATTGACCAGGGTATCTCCCAGAATAACATTGACGTGGTGCTCCAGACATCTGCTTTGATGTTGGGGCTTTCATTGTTAGGGGCGATCATGGCTGTTGGTAATAATTATTTCTCGGTAAAGACGGGGGAAAGCGTGGCGCGCGATGTTCGAGAGGCAACATTCCTGAAGATCCAGTCCTTTTCATACGGAAATCTGGATGATTTTACTACTGGTAATTTATTGGTCCGGCTTTCAAGCGATGCAAGTGCTGTGCAGCGCTGGACTCAAATCAGTTTGCGTATAGGAACCCGAGCCCCCTTGATGATGATTGGCAGTTTATTCCTGATGATTAACACCAATCGGGATCTGGCGTTGACCATGCTGCCCCTACTGGTAGTGACCCTGGCAGTTACCGGCGGTTTCGGTTGGCGCATGGAGCCATTTTTCCGGCAGGTCCAACAGCGTCTTGACCGTCTGAATATGGTACTGCAGGAGAATATCGCCGGCGTGCGGCTGGTCAAAGCTTTTGTGCGCGCCGGTTATGAAGGGGAGCGTTTCAATGTTGCTAATGAGGACTTCACCAACCTGACAATTCGGGTGATGCAGTTCATGGAAACCATGTCACCAGTGCTGAATTTCTTTGTCAACATCGGCGTTGTGGTCGTCATCTGGGCAGGTGGCATGCAAGCAATCGATGGTGACCTGACTCTGGGGGAGATTGTCGCCTTCACCAACTATATGCTCACGACCATTGGACCTTTGACAATGATGGCACGGCTATCCAATGTCTGGGCAAGCGGTTTGGCTTCCATGCAACGTATCGACGAGGTGCTGGATGCTGAACCGCAGGTAAAGGAAGCGCCTCAAACCCAAACATTGCCAGATGGCATTCTTGGTCGGATTCTCTTCGAACAGGTCGCCTTTAGCTACAGCGGTAGGCGCCAAAAGCGGGTCCTGGAGGATATCAACCTGGTTGCCGAACCAGGACAGATGATCGCCATCCTTGGCGCCACAGGTTCGGGGAAGACATCCCTGGTCAATTTGATCCCACGTTTCTATGATCCGATCGCGGGTAGAATCCTGATCGATGAGGTGGATATCCGCCTGATCAGACAGGATACCTTGCTGGGTTTAATAGGCATCGTACCACAGGAAACCGTTCTATTCTCGGGGACAGTGATTGATAACCTGCGCTACGGACGACCGGATGCTGAGGAGGTTGAAATTGTTGCAGCTGCTAAAGCTTCTCAGGCTCATAACTTCATCATGGAACTCCCCCATGGCTATCAGACCCATGTTGAGGAGCGTGGAGTCAACCTCTCCGGGGGGCAGAAACAGCGCTTAGCGATCGCTCGGGCTTTCGTCACAAAGCCGAAAATCTTAATCTTAGATGACAGTACCAGTTCCGTAGATGTGGAAACGGAGAACCAGATCCAAACCGAGATGGTGAAACTTATGAAAGGTTGCACCATCTTTGTGGTGGCACAGCGCATCAGTACGGTTTTGAATGCAGATAGGATCTTGGTTCTCGACCATGGCCGCATCGTCGCTCAAGGCAGCCATACCCAGCTGATCCAATCCAGCCCCATATACCGTGAGATCTTTGATTCACAGCTGGGTAATGGTTTCAGCAGGGACCTCATCCAGGGGCAGGAGCGGGCGTCGCCATGATTAACCAATCCTCAACTCCCGATACTCGCCAGGCGCGCGCCAGCCTGGAAAGAAGACCTCCTTTCGCACGGATACAGATCGAGAAACCACGTGATGCCCAACAGGCTATGCTGCGTTTAGCTGCCTACCTGCTTCCATACCGCCATAAACTGGTCCTGGTGCTTTGTTTCGTACTCATTTATACCGTGATGGACCTGATTGGCCCTTACCTGATGGGGGTAGCGATTGACCGCTTTATTTCCGGAGGAAATATCCCCGGTCTGATCCGTATCTCCATCACCATGTTGGTCGTTTACCTGCTTTATAATATTTTCCAGGCTTTCTCAGGTTGGACTATGGTGCGAGTCTCCCAGGAAGCCCTCAAGAGCCTACGCCGCGATCTTTTTGAGCACTTGCAGGAGCTGTCCCTAAGTTTCTTTGATCGAAATCCAGCCGGCGAATTGATGAGCCGCTTGACGAATGATATCGATGCCATCAACCAGGCTGTCTCCCAAAACGTGACTGCACTGTTGGCGAGTGTACTCACCCTGGTCGGGATTTTGATCGCGATGTTTGTCCTAAATTCCTGGTTGGCGTTGGGTACGCTGGTCGTTGTTCCGGTGATGGTGTGGTTTACCGAGTTTGTCGCTAAGTATACCCGCCGAGGTTTCCGCCGGTTGCAAAAACAGCTGGGTGAGATGAACAGTCTGATGGAAGAGACCATTAGTGGTCAGAAAGTGGTCAGCGCCTTCCGCCGGAAGGACACCGTTATCCAGGCTTTTAGAGAGAGAAACCAGGCTGTTTATCAAGCTGGTGTTTACGCTAATTCCTATGCCCTGCTGCTCATGCCCCTAACCAATGTCCTGGGCAACTTTTTTATTATCGTCATGGCAGGTCTCGGTGGGTGGCTGGCATTACGAGACCTGGTCACGGTTGGAATGATTGCGACCTTCATCAACTATGGACGCAGCTTTATCAACCCATTACGACAGCTAGCGAACATGTATAATGCCATCCAGGCTGCTCTGGCGGGGGCAGAACGCGTCTTCGAAATCATCGACACCCAACCGGAAGTATTGGACGCCTCTGATGCCCTCCTGCTGCCTGTTGTCCGTGGCGATGTGTTTTTTGACCATGTTAATTTTGGGTACCTGGAGAATGTTCCAGTGATCAAGGATATGACCCTGGAGGCAAAAGCAGGTCAAACGATTGCCCTGGTCGGTCCAACCGGTGCCGGGAAGACAACCATTATCAACCTGCTTTCGCGTTTCTACGAAATTGAGCCGGACGGTGGAAAGATTTCGGTGGATGGCTGGGATATCCGCCAGATTGCCAAGGCAGAATTGCGAAGTAATCTTGGGATCGTATTGCAAGACACCTTTCTGTTCTCTGACACGGTGATGGAGAACATCCGCTACGGGAAGCTGGACGCCAGTGATCAGGAGTGCATCCAGGCGGCAGTTCTGGCAGATGCCGACTATTTCATCCGCCAACTTCCCCAAGGATACCAGACAGAGCTCTCCGAACGGGCAGGTAACCTCTCCCTTGGACAGCGCCAGATGCTGGCAATTGCTCGTGCCGTCTTGGCGAACCCAGCAATCCTGATACTGGATGAAGCTACTAGCAGCGTCGATACCCGAACCGAGGCCCGAATCCAGAATTCCCTGCTGCGCTTGATGGAAGGGAGGACCAGTTTTGTCATCGCCCACCGGCTTAGCACTATCCGTGATGCCGGCAATGTGGTGGTAATTAATAAGGGGGAGATCGTTGAGCAGGGCAGCCATGATCAGTTGCTTGAAAAACGCGGTTTTTATTACAATCTTTACCTGAGTCAATTTAAAGGCAAAGCCATATAGCCTCGATCCTGCTGTATTTGCGGTCCATTCATCTGAGTGCTGTCTTCCATCGAATGAATTCGATGGTTGAAAAGGAAAACGCGCTGAAGTGCGTTAGGGTAAATGGTTGTAAGGATATGATTTATTAATGATAGTGGGTTGCTTATGCAGATTGC
>CAZTJD010000030.1:0-10754 GCA_964613985.1 uncultured Anaerolineales bacterium | reverse complement strand
AAAAAAACAATCGATCGCTGAGCCCCTCGAATGAATTCGATGGTTGAAAAGAAAAACGCGCTGAAGTGCGTTAGGGAAAATGGTTGTAAGGATATGATTTATTAATGATAGTGGGTTGCTTATGCAGATTGCGGTGCCCAACACGTTTCAACGTGTTTCCATTCCGGTAACCCGCAATTCATTCGCGGGCGATTTGGGACAAGCAACCTAGGTGGAAGAGATTGTATAAAAAAACAATCGATCGCTGAGCCCCTCGAATGAATTCGATGGTTGAAAAGAAAACCGCGCTTCAGCGCGTTAGGCATTATGAAGAATAAATCTTCAATTTGTCCTAACACTCGAGAGGCACAAGATGCAATCTTATGCTACAAACTTAACGTCGATCGCATAATTAAGATAGTTCTTGAAGACCTTTATCCTAATCGGCGAAGATGTTGGTAATGCTTCCCGTAAAGAAAAAAGAGTCACGTCTAACCCGGTTTTGGGGATATGATGCAAATTCCTGTTATACAGCCAGGTAGATCAGAAACACTTATATTTCTGCCCCCAACATACTTTTTGGGTATTTTCTCCCGTGGAAAGAAATTTCATGTTTTATATAATTCTGGGCACATGACAGTTTCATTGAATAGGATATGGACGAGTGCTGATTAACACAGAGATGTTTGAAAATGTGGATAGGATTGATAATTTTGCAGAAAAATAGAGAAAATCATCGGACTAGTAGAGATTAATAATTTTCAGCTTAATATTTCTGTACTCTTCATTCAGATGACCAGGAAGACAGCGCCTTCTGCCATTCGCTAGGCAGTTGCCATCAATCTCAACAATTCCTGTAATCATTCTAAACAATTTCTTCATAACATTGATGTAAACTATAAACAATATTATAAAGTAGGTGAGAAAAAGGTGAAGGAAGTATAATAAAACAGAAAAATTAGTGAGTACTCCAATATTTCAAAATAGATTGGAAAGCAAAAGACAAAATACAGAGTAATTAGAAACATGAGATCAAGATTGGATTCCTGGGATTATTTGTAGTTCTCCTTAGGACGGCATTATTAATCATGGCTGCTCTAGCACACGATTAAAAGGAAGAAGATCCCACACTCTTGACCAAGGTTTTTGGATGCACAGCCGGAGTGGCGTCTCCGGCTGTGTATGGTTACTCAATAGTAGAAGCCTGTACAGATAAATGATTGACACCTGGTCTATCCCCTTCTTGCAATATGAGTATAGATGATGGCTATACTGATATTTTTAAACACCTTCCCAGGTTTTACCGGTTACCGCGGGGAGCAGCGGGATCTTTTTTCTATCAGCCAGCAGCGCTTGTCATGATTGCTAATAGTCCCTTTACGCTAACATCAGAGGTATCAGTCTCGAATCGGAGTGAAGGAAATGAGTGATACAGTTGCAAAATCAAGAGAAAAAGTAGAGGATGTGCTTAATACCAATCAACCCGGTAAGCAGAATGCCAAACTCTCGCCTTTTCAGGTTTTAAAAGGCGTCATAGTCCAGCCACAGGTTACATTCACAAGGCTGCGCAATGCTGACCGAGGACACTTATGGCTTGTTTTCTTGCTGAACATCATATCAATTTCTCTCCTGTTTTTTGCCACAGCAATTGCTCAAAACACAAGAGTTCAGAGTTACGCTTTCCCGGTAGCAGGATATACACCAGGGGAGGGTGGATTTACACGTGGGGAGGGGAGATTTACCCCAACGGCAGTGGTAGAGTCTGACAATGGGCAAGCAGTAACACCACAAATTAATGCAAGCCAGTCTTCCACCATGCTGAGTTACATTGTGTCTATTGCTTCCAGTTTTGGTGGAGTGATGGTCGGGTACTTTTTCTGTGCGTTTATCGTTTTCAGCATGAGCTTTGTGCTAGGTGGTAAGGCAACCTACTTCCATGTTTTACGATTGTCTGTCTGGGCGTTGTTACCGTTGGCATTTCGCAAGATTATACAAGCTATTGCCAGTTTCATAACAGGAGGAATACCTTTAACTGGAATCAGTGCTGTCTTAACCTCACAAGAAGCCTTGGATATGCCCACTCTCAACGCCCTGCTGGGTCAGTTTGATATCTACCTGATCTGGAGCATGATTTTACTTGGAGTTGGCACAGCGGTAACATCAAAACTAAACACAGGCAAGAGCGCTACAATTGTTATTATCTACCTTGTCTTAGCAGCAGGCATGATATTGGGGCTAATGGCTGTCGGTGGTGCAATAAACGAGTTATTCGGTAGTCAATTCAACCTGAACTTTTTGCTCGGCAGAAGGGGCATTCGGTGAGGTTAATCCATGGCTTTGATTGAAATAAGCGGGTTGGTCCGCTACTATATGATAGGTGATTCCGTCGTCAAAGCACTGGATGGCGTTGACCTGGTAGTGGAAGTCGCAGAATTTCTCTGTTTGATGGGTCCAAGCGGGTCCGGAAAAAGCACCTTGTTAAACCAACTCGGCGGCCTTGATAGCCCGGACGCCGGTCAGATTTGTGTAGATGGAGAACAAATAACCTCACTGGATGAAGATGAACTGGCTTTTTATCGGCAACGGCAAGTGGGATTTGTGTTTCAATCATTTAATTTGATCCCCACCCTGACAGCACTGCAGAATGTGGAATACCCGATGGTGTTTGCGGGTATTCCTCGCAAAGAACGGCGTGAGCGTGCATTACACCTCTTGACTGAAATGGGCTTGGGGGACCGGTTTCAGCACAAACCGACGGAACTTTCCGCTGGGCAGCAACAACGGGTAGCGATGGCTCGAGCTTTAATCAATGATCCAAAGATTCTCTTGGGCGATGAGCCAACCGGTAACCTGGACTCGAAAACTGGCGTGCAGATTCTATCTTTGCTTAAGCTATTGAATGAACAGGGGAAGACCATTGTGTTGGTCACCCATGATCCTTCAGTCAGCAACTATGCAAGCCGGACGATTCATATGCTGGATGGGCTTATCCAAGATGAGTAACAATCTGAACCAATGAACGCATCCTAAATGGTGAGTTATCATGAAACATAGCTTCGTTCTTCTTTTGATCGTCGTCACGATGTCTTTCATAACGAGCGCCGAATCTATTCCGGTGAACTTGCAGGCATTGACTGTAGGTGCAATCATCCCTGACACCGTCGTTAATACCGTGGATAATATGCTCCTTATTGAAGTAACCGGATATGTCGACCCGGTGAGAATAGAAATCGTTGATTCGGGATATGGTCTGCTTGATGCAACGACCGGTGGCAGTGGGGTGAGTTTTACACTACCATCGGGCTTTCCCGTTGGCACATACACCGTTGATGTCCACAATGGTGATGGGATCATAGGAACAACCACCAACGAACTGACTGTCCTCAGCCCAACCCCTACTTCAACACCTACCCCAACCTATACTCCAGAGCCAACGATATTCCTCCGCCCTCAGATTATGATTCAATCCTATGGGGTTAGCGCGACAACCCTGTACCCAGGGCAGGAAATCGACCTTGAAATGACGTTGGTAAACACAGGAATGACCACAGCTCGGAATGTCGTGGTGACTTTTATGACTAGTGACCTTTTTCCACGCGAAACCGGTGGGGTGATCTCCATCCCCGACCTTGCACCCAGCGGCACAGAGGAAGTCTGGCAGTCTTTTACGGTTAACAGCAGCATTTCGACCAGCGAAGCGATCTTGAATGTGCAAGCTGAATACACTGATAATGGAGGTACCACGTATAAGGCTTCCTTTGATCTTACTTTTCCGGTTTTTCTACCGGCCTCTACTTCAACACCTACAATAACTCCAACCCCAACTCCAACGCTCAATGAACATCCTCAGATCATCATAGACTCATACAGCATAGATCCGGATCCTCTGTCTCCAGGAGCTGTAGCTGAATTAAAATTTGAACTCGTCAATAGCAGCGAAGCCACAGCGTACCAGGTGGTTACCTCTTTAGATTTCTCCAAGGACAGCCTTGAGATACTCGCTCCCACCGGTAGCGACATGTGTTACACGGAGCACCTGGATCCAGGTGAGGAAATTACGGTGGATTATAACCTGGTAGTGGGGGCCGTTACAGAGGCTGTTTTTGTACCATTCGAGGTAATTATCTCCTACTCTGACAACCACAATAACTCCTACCAAGACCAAAATACGATTAGCTTACGTGTCGAAAGTTATCCCGCCTTCCACATCGAACTTTACAATTCTATTCCCGATACCATAGAGGTTGGTGATGTCTTTGATCTGCCGATCATGATCATAAACATCGGGCAGAACGATGTGAATGTGAACATCGTTGAGGTTACCAGCGATCAGTTCACCATCACCAATGGAACGTTATAAGTTGGTCCGCTTTATGCCGGTACGTCGTCCTCAATTCTGGCCCAGGCGGAAGCTTTGGAAGCAGGAATAGCCACGGTGAGAATCGCCGTCAACTACCTGGATGAGTATCAGCATCCTAAAAGTTACACACACGAAATGACATTTGAGGTAAAGGAGACCCCCATTGTACTAGAGGAAGGCGTTATAACAAATCACGAAACATCTGGACCCTGGAGCGTTGGTAGGCAGGAAGAAATGGAAGTTGGCCAACGCATCCTTCAGGCTATCTTGGGGTTCTTCGGACTGGCAACCCGTACAACTCCTGTTCCATGGATAGGCATCCCAAGAGTGACACAGCCATGAGTATTGGTGACCTGATTTTTTTGGTTTTCTCAAATCTCAATCGGATGCGGGGGCGCGTCATCATGACCGCAATGGGGGTGGTAGTTGGCACGGCGTCGATCGTCGTCTTAATTTCACTTGCATCGGGTCTGCAGGCCGGCACTGTAGAAAATTTTGAATCGTTTGGTAATTTGAACCAGATTACTGTCTTCTCCCTGGCTCGTTTTGTTGGAGGAGATACCGAGGCTGAAGGATTGACACCTGACGTGATAGACAGGCTGGGACAACTAAATGGTGTAGTGGCAGTGACGCCTCAAGAGCAATTGGGTCGCGGTGTAACTTTGAGTTTTAATCGCCTGAATGGAACCGCAACCATCTATGGGATTGATCCTGCAGTAGTACCCAACATGGGCTTTGAACTGGCTGAAGGCTTTGCCAAACTCCAACAATGGGAGGTGATCATTGGTGGATACGTTGCGGACAGTTTCACGGAATCTACCCAGTCGTCTGGTCAACCTGCTTTTGGCGGTTTCAATACCAGTGCGAGGAGTGGACAATACGGTGAAGGTTTTGCCATGCCTGGTGCTATGACAGGTCAGCAGAATAACTCTAGCCCAAATCCTGATGCCCCAGATCTATATGGCCAGACGATCCAGTTGGAGATAAACCGCAACAATGGAGAAAAACAGGAAAAACGCACAGTCCGGCTAATTGTAGTCGGGGTACTGGAACCTACCGGTGGTACTCAGGATTATTCTATTTATCTAGACTTTCACAGCCTGGAAGATCTATTGACCTGGTGTAGAGGGGAACGTCCTAATTGGCAACAGGAAGGGTACTCCGAAGTGTTAGTTATTACAGAGCAAGATGCAGGGGTAACACTGGATGTTCAAAACACAATCACGGATCTTGGATTCAATGCACGATCCTCAACTTCTATAGTAGAGAGTCTGAACACCACCTTCATGATCATTCAAGCCTCGCTGGGTGGCGTAGCATCCATTGCTCTTTTTGTAGCAGCGCTTGGGATTGCCAACACCATGATCATGTCGGTGATGGAACGTACCCATGAGATTGGATTGATGAAGGCAGTTGGCGCACGCAATCGCGAAGTGTTGACCATCTTTATTACCGAATCTGGCGCTATCGGCTTACTGGGAGGGGTGTTTGGTCTTAGTATTGGTGTTCTGATTGCACAGGTGATCGACTTTTTCGCAGCGGGTTTTCTGTCAACAGAAGGAGTTGAAGCATCAACAGTAGTGTCTATCCCAGCTTGGCTGCCTGTGTTTGCGATACTTTTTTCAGTAGTGATTGGATTGGTGGCAGGTATTTACCCAGCCTTTCGCGCTGTATCACTTAATCCTGTTCAGGCATTGAAATACGAGTGAGTAACCTTAGACTCGATCCTAGCGCTGCTATTATGATTGTTGGAGGTACATGGAAAATATGTTGTGAAGTTTGGACCAGTGAGGGTATTTTCCTGGTGAGATATTTGTGTTTCTAACTCAGGACCAATTTTTCGTCATTCTGACTAATTCTAACGATCCAGGTTTTTTTCCTTAAACATTTACCAGCATAGGACCTTATAAAACGGTAAAGCGGGTTAACTGGTATCTCGCCAAAGTCCTTTTACCCCATAAGACCGAACATCTTCATAGGCGATTTCCATCAACTCAGTAGCGATTCCCGGCATAGTCAAATCGGGATCAACAAAATTCGAACATAATTCATTGCCGGCTGGATTCTACCTGACATATCCAATAATTAAGCTGTCCTTTTCCGCGATGAAGGAACGATGATGTTTTAGCCTCTTGCAGTATTTTTCGAGAGTGTTTCTTTTCACATGGTTTCGATTTGTTCGGGAGGACATCCTCCGCTGCACAAACCTGGCAAAGAACGTTCATGGAATTCTACCGAGCATCCGATAGGTCAGCCGCTGTAAACTTCAGATTATCTTCTTTGACGATTGTGCTAAGGATGATGCCTAAAAATGGAAATCACTGTAAAACATTTGTTAAAGCTCAACATATCAATACCCTTTTCAAATTTCCTTTACATAATACCGATAGCGCTTATAAATCTTCGCCCCTATTTTATGGGCTAGCGGCCAGGTATCTATGTTATCCTCACCGGTTAACGACATATCCGCCCAGGTGTAGCCTTTTGCTGCGGCACGTCGAGCCATCTCTGCGAAGAGCAGTACGCTCACTCCCGTGTCCCAATATTCCGGTGGAACCACCACGCTTTTGATGGCGATGCTTTTTGGTTTGAACCGCGTATATCGCAAAAGACGCAGGTAGTCCCAGGGATGACGCAAGCCGTTAAGGTGGATCAAGACCTCGTTCAGGTTTGGGATCGCCGGGAACCAACCGACGGCTTCTCCCTCGATCTCAGCAAACAAGACCAGGTCAGGGTCAGCAATCTTCACCAGGGGCAGCACCATCGACTCGATCGCAGCCCGGGTGTAGGGAGTAAAATCGTCCATATGTGCCAGGCCGCGGTTCTGCAGGTCCACCACCCGGTCGATTTCTGCATCGATATCATCCATCCGAGCCCCACGCACGATGATGGACTTTTTCTGCAGGATACGGTCTGCCAGTTGCAGCAGTCGTTGGATAGACTTTGCCTCCAGGTCCAGGTCGATGGCATAAGCCAGGCTGTCACCGCCAAACTTTTCGAATCCGTAACGTCTGAAGAACTCTGGATAGTAAGGCGGATTGTGTCCGCAATAGACCGCTGGGGGTCGGTCACGCCCTTCGATCAGGATGCCGCGTGAATCTTCACGGTCCAGATTGAAAGTTCCCCGCAGACGGATCAAACCATGGTCTTGCGCCCAGGTCGTTGCCCGGTCGAAAAGTGCCTCAGCAACAGCGTAGTCCTCCTCACATTCAAAGAAACCAAGCAAGCATTCACCAAATCCTCGGCTATCGGTTGCCGTTCGATCTTCTCCACAGCAGAGGGTGCCGACCGGATTACGCCCTCGCCAGGCGATAAATAAATCAGCATATCCATCCTGGTAAAACTTACCGCGCTTTGGATCAATCACTTTCCTGCGTTCTGGAAGCAGTGGAGGCACCCACAACGGATCGCCTGAATAGATACGCCAGGGGAAGGTCAAGAAAATGTTCTGCTCTCGGTGAGATTGGACAGGGCGGATTTCGATGGAGGCCAAATTGTTTCCTAGTGAAGCGTGGTTTTGTTCGTACTCAGATTAAGTATAGTCTTTGAAATATCGGCGGTAAAGGGCATTTAAATCTTGGGATTGGTTCTTAGGAATCAAATGAAATAAGCATCACGTAACTCAAAAGTTAAAAAAACCATATAACTCGGTATTTCTGGGTTGTAAATTGTATTCTTGCTATTTTTTATCTTGTTGTAGGAAGGATTTTCCCGTCCCATTCGAAAGGACAGGTTTTTTCACTTGAGTCGAACCCTGGATGGCTTGTGGGCGAAAGATAAGAGATCAAGTTCTGATAGATTGGGAATTTACTCATTCGGTTGACTCTGAGGCAATATGACACCCCGCTTGCCTCCCTGAAAATATGCAATGAGAGATCGACAGACCGCTGACATAACCATTAGAAGGGATGCCTGCTGCATTTCTCCCCACTGCATATAACCCAGGGATGATCGTGCCGTCAACCCGTTTGACGTGAGAAGTCGTCTCATCTACCGTTAAACCGCCAAGGCTTATAGTCGTGCAGGGGAAGATCCGGCTATTCAAACTGCAGTCGATGGCGTAAAACGGTGGTTCTGAGATCGGATAGCGGTTTTTCTCGCTCTTTTCCATCAGGTCCGCTTCATGAGACCTGTAGCACTGGTTATATTGTTCAATGGTCGCAATCAATTTTAAAGCATCGATCCCACTTCTTTTTGCCAGTTTCTCAATTGAGTTCGCAGCCTTGCGGTTCATAAACAGGTTGATGAGACCGAGCATGGTTTGGAACCACTGCACACCGCCAGCAAGTGTCTCGTGGAACGACGTCTGCCAAAGGGCGTGATCGAGGATCAACCAGGCTTTTCCCCCATGTCCTTCGACAATCTTTTCCCCGATTTGTGCGCCATAAACCTCTTCATTGCAGATACGCTCCCCTGCAGCATCTACCAGGACGCCTTTGGCGAATGCCTCAGGTGGGGTGATGAAGCGCCATGCTGTGATTCGGGTTAGTTGATTGGAAACCCCTCCTGCTTGTTCGCCCATCCGAATCCCGCTGCCGTCATCCCCTAAAGATCCCAGCGGCGTCCCAGGTAGAAACGCTGGTGCATATCTTTTCACCATCTCCTGGTTATAAATGAAGCCTCCCGCTGCCAGGATCACTCCTCGGCGTGAAAGTACATGCCTGGTTCGACCAAAACCTTCAAGGACATTAAATAGGCTGGTGAAAACGCTATTCAACTCGGGAAAGATTAATGAGACATATCGCAATTGGTAAACGAACTTACTCAAGACCTGGTGAAGGAATCTTGTGATTTGTGATTTATCCAGGCTGTTATACGACAACCCAATCACTCGTCCTTGTTGATCGAGAATCAGGCGCTCCGCCTTGCTTTGATAGCGGACCTTAACCCCTTCCATCAAGGCAGAGGATTTCAGCGCGTTGAATAGCACGGCCCCCGATAAACCTTTGCCTTTTGGGCGATGGCCTCTTGGTGCGGGGGTAGCTTTATGGGCGTATGGTGGGATGAGTTCATTCCCAGAATAATACAGATGGTAGCGGTTGGGGGGATAAGAGGTTTTATTTGGATAAAGCGTGGGTTCAAACTGGACACCGCGATTTTCAAGCCATTGAATCATCCCAGGGTTTTGCTCGCAAAATTTACGCAGGGTATCATCTCCAACAGCATCCTTGACCTCGACTTTGAGATATTTATACATATTTTCGGGTGAATCCTCGACCCCCGCTTCCTGCTGGGTAGTTGTACCCCCTCCGGCATAGATGATGCCTCCGCTGTTCTTGGTCGCGCCTCCACCATTGAAGCGTTCAAGGACCATTACTTCCAAGCCCTGTTCGGCTGCCTCGATGGCAGCACAAGCCCCCGCTGCCCCAAAACCGACAATAATGACATCAACAACTTCGTCCCATGCGTATTCTGTGTTCATTGAATTGATCATCAGAAGTGAAGACTTCCGAAGTCTGACAGGCTTCGGAAGTCTGATCGGATCATCGCTAGAGAAAAACCCGGGTGGTGAAATAATCCCTTTATAATTCAATTCCTTTGTCGTAAAACAGTACCGGAATAGTAAGATTCAACCAATCATCTATCCTACTCTGTACTGGTGAGTTCTTCGGCGATTTGCCATAAGCCTTCTGCGCGGCTAAGATCTTCAGCGGGAATGTCTATTTCTTGTTGTTCTGTCTTGAAGAAATATTTACCAGAGATGACTTTTACTTCTTCAGAAGTCGCCAGATATGCGATCCTCTCACCACCTTTGCGAGGATTTTCTGAAAAGAGATTTGAGAATTTCATCAGGAAAGCAGGTAATTCCCTGTACAGGTCGGTTGCCAATGTGCCTGGGTTCAATGCATTTATGGTAATCCCTTTTTTTCTTGTCCTATTTGCCAGGTCTACAGTATGCAATACCTTAGCTAAATTTGAGTTATTATAGGCAACTGCCGTAAGATACCGCTCCTTAATCATCAAATTATCCAAATCGATAGAACCTTTTTTGAATTGGTCAGAGACGATATTAATAATTCGACCATCCCCGCTGGCTTCGAGGTTTTCTAAAAGCATCTCTGATAGCATGTAGGATGCCAGGAAATTAACCGCGAAGGTCATCTCGACCCCATAAACCGTCTCCGCCCTTTTTATTTTCGCAACACCGGCGTTATTTACCAAAACATCGATAGCCTCATGTTGGTTCTTGATTTCTGCCACAGCATCGCGAATTGAGTCTGGGTCAGATAAATCTACAGGGATCAGAAGTACATCCTTATTTCCTGATTTTTCCACGATTTCCTGATGAGCTCGGGTTGATTTTTCGCTATCCCGGCAGAGCATAAGAATGCGATGACCTTCTTTGGCAAGGATCAGGGCGGCTTCTTTCCCGATTCCGGAGTTGGATCCTGTGATGATTATGGTTTTCATGGTT
>CAZTJD010000029.1:0-34829 GCA_964613985.1 uncultured Anaerolineales bacterium | reverse complement strand
CATCGTCCCTACGTTTAAATGCGGCTTATTCCGTACAAATTTCTCTTTCGCCATTGGTTTGTTCTCCTAATACTGGTTCTTTCCAAACTATATAATTGATTATTTCGCTTTCACCCGCCCATCATAATGAGTCGGGAAATTTTCTCGTTCATAGGCGTATAATGATCAAACTCCATCGTGAAAACACCGCGCCCTTGTGTTGCAGATCTTAATTCTGTTGCGTACCCAAACATTTCTGCAAGTGGCGTCATCGCTTTTACTGCCTGGGTATTTCCTGGGCGTATTTCCATCCCCAGGATTTCACCTCGGCGCGAATTCAACTGACCAATCACTTCACCAAGGTATTCTTCCGGTAAAACAACTTCTGTTTTCATTATTGGCTCTTGCAGCACTGGCTTTGCTCTTTGAGCACCTTCACGAAATGCCATAGAGCCAGCGGTACGGAAAGCAATCTCATTAGAATCTACTTCGTGATAAGAGCCATCATATAATCGAACCCGGATATCCGTCAGTGGGTATCCAGCTATAATTCCACTTTCTGCTGCTTCTCTGACACCACGTTCGACGGCTGGGATAAATTCTTTTGGGATCACACCACCAGTGATTTTGCTCTCAAATTGAATTCCACTCCCACTTTCTCCTGGTTCCAGGGCAAGCACGACATGAGCATATTGTCCACGACCGCCGGTTTGTTTTACATGTCGATAGACAACATCTTCAACCGACCTAGTTATGGTCTCTCGATAAGCAACCTGTGGACGTCCTACCCTGGCTTGCACCTTAAATTCACGCAGCATACGGTCCACAAGTACTTCTAGATGCAGTTCACCCATGCCAGAAATGATCAGCTGTCCAGTTTCAATATCCGTTCGAACCTGAAAAGTGGGATCTTCATCAGCCAATTTCCCAAGCGCTTCTGACATCTTATCTTGATCAGCCATAGTTTTCGGTTCGATTGCTACGGATATAACTGGTTCTGGAAAGGTTATATTTTCCAGAACGACCTGATTTGATGCATCGCACAAGGTATCCCCAGTAAAGGAGAATTTCAGACCTAAAATTGCTGCAATATCTCCTGCGCTTACCTCATCAATATCCTCTCGTCGGTCAGCATACATTCTGATTAATCGCCCAATACGTTCTTTCTTCTCTTTAATTGGGTTATAAACAGAAGAACCACTTTTTAATTTACCAGAGTAGACTCGAAAATAAGCCAATCTTCCCACATAAGGGTCTGTAACAATTTTAAAGATCAAAGCGCTGAACGGTTCAGAATCATCTACCGCTCTTGTTACCTCACTTCCGTCCGAAGGTCGGATTCCTCGAACAGGAGGAATGTCTAAAGGAGAAGGCAAAAAATCCACAACTGCATCAAGCAGTGGTTGTACGCCTTTATTCCGAAGAGAAGTACCACAAAATACTGGGGTGATCTCACCAGAAATTACTGCACGTCGCATAGCAGCTTTTAGATCTTCGACAGTAATTTCATCACCATCTAGATATTTCAGAGTGAGTTTGTCATCCGTCTCAGCAATCTGCTCTACAAGACGTTCCCGCATCGTTTCAACCTTGTTCTTCATGTCAAAAGGGATGTCTGTTTGCAATGGTGCTTCCCCTAAGTCGTCTCCCCAGATAATCGCTTGCTCGGTGAATAGATCAACTACACCTGTAAAAGACGCTTCTTCACCAATCGGTACTTGAACGGCAATTGGATTGGCACCAAGTCTTTGTCTGATCATACGGATTGAGTGTTCGTAAGAAGCCCCAACTCGATCCATTTTGTTGATAAAACAAATCCTGGGAACGCTATAATGATCCGCTTGACGCCACACAGTCTCGCTTTGCGGTTCTACACCCTGCACAGCATCAAAAACAACAATCCCACCATCAAGTACACGTAGAGACCGTTGTACTTCGGCTGTAAAATCGATGTGCCCAGGAGTATCAATGATATTGATGAGATGACCTTTCCATTCAGCTGAAACAGCAGCGGATACAATGGTAATACCTCGCTCTCGCTCTTGTTCCATCCAATCGGTAACCGTCGTCCCCTCATCTACAGAACCGATACGGTGGGTTTTTCCCGTATAATATAATATTCGTTCCGTAGTGGTTGTTTTACCGGCATCAATATGGGCAATTATTCCTATATTCCGGTACTGTGGTAGAGGGTACTGCCTTGCCATCTTATAACTCAGCTGTAAAGGTTCAATAACCAAAAATTCAATTGGTTAAAATCGATAATGGGAAAATGCCCTGTTGGCTCTTGCCATTCTATGTGCTTCCTCGCGTTTTTGCACAGCAGAGCCAGTTTCATTTGCTGCATCCATCAGTTCGGCAGCCAGTTTATCGGAAAATGATTTTCCAGAACGGGCACGAGCCGCACCAATCAACCACCGGGTCGCCAGAGCAAATTGACGATGAGGTGGAACCTCCATCGGAACTTGGTAAGTTGCACCACCCACTCGGCGAGGTTTAACTTCCATGACCGGGGATGCATTTTCCAAGGCCTTTTCAAACACCTCGTAAGGATTTTGACCGGTACGTTCACTAATTAATTCCAATGAATCATAAACTAATCGAGCAGCTACACTTTTCTTGCCGTTTTTCATCACTCGATTTATAAATGACTGCATTTCTACGCTGTTATAGCGAACATCTGGTTTGATTTCGCGTCTTTCAGGTCTGTTTCGTCGAGGCATCCGACTTCTCCATAAAAATATTATTGCGAATCTTTCTAAGATAAACCAGCAACGAAAAGCCGCTGGCAAATCCCACAAGCCTATTTAGGGCGCTTTGATCCATACTTCGAGCGACCTTGCTTTCGGTCAGCAACACCTCCAGAGTCAAGCGTTCCCCGAACAACATGGTAACGAACACCCGGAAGGTCCTTCACACGACCACCACGCACAAGAACAACCGAGTGTTCCTGCAAACCGTGACCCTCACCTGGAATATAAGCTGTGACTTCCATGTGGTTCGTCAAACGAATACGGGCGATCTTTCGAAGCGCTGAATTCGGTTTCTTCGGCGTCATTGTTCGTACGACAGTACAAACACCACGCTTTTGAGGAGCCCCTTTGGGCTGTCGAATACGGCGTTGTTTATTCGAATTGTAGGTATACTGTAAAGCCGGGGCTTTACTCTTGACCTTCTTTGATTTTCGTCCTTTTCGGACCAGTTGGTTTATTGTGGGCACACTTGCCTCCAAGCAAATCTATTGATACTCAACCTTATTTCCAATAATCGAGGCCATCGCTCGTGCATTGATGGCCTCGCGTTATTTAATGATATTCTTTTGGAAATTGGGCAGGGAGTAATCAGCCTGCCATATCCTAGAAATAGGCAACGAAAAAGTATTTTACCACGTAGAAAATTACTCGTCAATGGCTTCTGTAAATTAAAAATCTCCTAGTCCCAACAAACCTGTGCTTATTCGTGGTGGACGAGAGCGAGCTTCATCTTTACCGAATTTAATAATCTCTCCGGTATCAGATACGCCTTCAACAGATAATCCAAGACTTTGCAGTTCTTTTACTAAAACTTTGAAGGAGGCTGGGATACTGGGATCCTCTATCGGCTCCCCTTTGACGATAGCCTCATAGGCCTTCACCCGACCCTGAACATCGTCTGATTTCAAGGTCAGCATTTCCTGCAAAGTATGAGCAGCACCATAAGCTTCTAAAGCCCAAACTTCCATTTCGCCAAATCGTTGTCCACCAAATTGGGCTTTACCACCTAAAGGTTGCTGGGATACGAGGCTGTAAGGACCGGTAGAACGTGCATGGACCTTATCCTCAACCAGGTGATGAAGTTTAAGGATCGTCATCACCCCAACTGTAACAGGACGGTCATAGGGTTCACCCGTCTTGCCATCACGCAAGATTTGTTTTCCGAAAATCGGTACAGCTACGTTCTCAGTCAGGATCATCTCATGAACTTTTTCGACCAATTCTTTGCCAGTCAAACCTTCGACATCCACACCTTGTTCAGCTAACCATAGGCTTAAACAAGCAGTTATTGCGTTTTCATCTTTAACCTGGCGTTGATCATCGTTAAGTTTTTCGCCTTCGAAAGCCAAGATCACATCAGGATCTAATCCTTTCTCGCGCAACCACTCTTTCAGCACAGAGCGACGTGCATAGTCCTGGTTGGAAATTAAGGTGAAAATATCATATCCAAGATCTCCTAACCAGCTTTCGAGATACATATTCCTGACTTCATCGACACCTTCGATCATCTCAGGGTCGTATTCCATCTCGTTGATCCATGCCCATGCTCGGTCGGCAATATCATCCCATGCTCGGTCAATCAACCACGCCCGAGCGAGTTCAGCTTCAATTTCTGACTCCTTCGCGCCATCAAATACAGGAGTGATTGCACGAAAACCCAGACGTTTAGAAGCCCATCCCAAATGAGTCTCAAGTACCTGTCCCAGGTTCATACGTCCTGGAACTCCCGTAGGATTGAGGATAATGTCAATGGGCGTGCCATCTTCCAAGAATGGCATGTCCTCGGCGGGTACAACAATGGATACAACCCCCTTATTTCCATGTCGCCCTGCCATCTTGTCACCAGCTGTTAACTTACGTTGTTGGGCAACCGAGACACGTACCATCGTATCAACACCAGCGGAGAGTTCAATATTATCTTCCCTTGAGAAGACTTTCACATCAACTACCTTACCACGTTCTCCATGAGGCATACGTAAGGAAGTGTCTTTAACATCCCGCGACTTTTCACCAAAAATCGCTCTGAGTAACCTTTCTTCGGGGGTCAGCTCTTTTTCACCCTTGGGTGATATTTTCCCAACCAGAATATCATTAGGACCGACTTCAGCACCAATGCGAATAATACCTCCCTCATCAAGGTCTTTAATTGCATCTTCGCCCACGTTTGGGATATCGCGAGTGATCTCTTCGGGACCAAGTCTGGTATCCCGGGACTCGACCTCATGCTTTTCAATATGGATAGATGTAAATTGGTCATCCTGGACAAGGCGTTCTGAAATTACAATCGCGTCTTCAAAGTTCGCTCCTTCCCAAGAAAGAAAAGCGATCAATACATTTTGTCCCAAAGCTAACTCACCATTGACTGTAGATGAAGAATCCGCGATTACCTGTCCCTTATTTACTCTTTGACCCTTCACCACTGCAGGACGTTGATCAACGCATGTGCTTTGGTTAGAGCGCTGATATTTGCGAAGATGGTAAACTTTCTCACTATTGCTCGTGGCTACCACCACCCTGCTGCTGGTTACAGAAAGCACTTCGCAATTTTCATCTGCAACCACAACCTGCCCGGAGTCAATTGCTGAATGGTACTCCATTCCTGTTGACACCTGAGGCACATCCGGTAAAAGGAGAGGAACAGCTTGAGCCTGCATGTTCGACCCCATCAGAGCACGGTTAGCATCATCGTGCTCCAAAAACGGGATCAGGGCTGCACTGATGCCGACAATCTGGTGCGGAGCAACATCCATATAATCAATGGTTTCAGCCAGAGCAAAATCAAAATTCGCCTGGATACGCACAGATGCACGGCCGCGAACAAATTCACCATACTCGTTAAGAGGAGAGTTAGCCTGAGCGATCGAAAATTTCTCTTCCACATCCGCAGATAGGTACTCGATTTGATCCGTAACAAAAGGGACAACCAGGACTTCATCTAGATCTAATTGAGAGATCGCTTCAGCCACCTTCTTCGTAACACGATCCCCTGTTTTTCCAATTATTTCGCCACTCTCTGGATCAGTGACGTCCAAGCGCAATTCGCGTTCGATCAGGAACTGGCTGTCAGGTTTCAATGCCTTTAAAACCCGCCGGTATGGTGTTTCGATAAATCCATACTCATTTACCCTGGCAAATGAGGCGAGGCGACCAATCAATCCAATATTAGGACCTTCCGGAGTTTCAATCGGACAGATGCGCCCATAGTGTGATTGGTGGACGTCACGAACATCAAAACCAGCCCGTTCTCGCCGCAGACCACCAGGACCTAAAGCGGATAAGGTTCTTTTATGCCTTAACTCAGCAAGTGGATTGGTTTGATCCATGAACTGCGAGAGCTGGCTGGAACCGAAGAATTCTCTAAGAGCAGCTACAACAGGACGAATATTGATCAAGGTTACTGGCGTGAGATTTTCCTGATCACGAATAGACATGCGTTCCTTTATCACCCGCTCCATCCGGCGAAGTCCTATTCGAAGTTTATTCTGAATTAGTTCTCCTACAGTCTTGGTGCGGCGGTTCCCAAGGTGGTCAATATCATCAGGGGCTTCAATACCGTTGTTGATCGCAATCATGCGCCGGACCAGGTTAACAATATCCCATTTCGTTATCATTGTGTGGGAGATATTTACATGTTTTTGAAGATCAAGTTTCTGGTTCAGTTTATAGCGACCGACCTTTTTTAAATCATAACGTCGGTGATCAAAGAGCTGTTGTTCCAGGAATTCTTGGGCATTTTCTAAGGTAGCTGGATCTCCAGGTCGCATACGCTTAAAGAATTCGATGAGAGCTGCCACAGCAATTGAAATTCCACTGCTCAGATCCCATTCAGGTTCCTGATTAAATGTGGATGCCAGGAACATCCGATCTGGGTTGTTATCTACATCCTCAAATAAACTATAAAGTTCTTCATCAGTACCATCTTTTAATGGACTATCAGGCAATGTATCATTAACTGCAGCCAGAGCTCTCAAAAAGATTGTAATAGGAATGGTCCTTTTCCGGTTGAATTTTACGGTTAGGTAGTCACTCTTCCGGGTTTCGAACTCCATCCAGGCACCGCGGTCAGGGATCAATTTCGCGATAGCCATTGGTCTTCCAGAGGTGCGGTCCACCGGCGCTTCAAAGTAAACACCAGGTGAACGGATTAATTGAGATACTACCACGCGCTCTGTACCATTAATAATAAAGGTGCCTTTCTCAGTCATCTCCGGAAAATCACCCAAGAAAATATCCTGTTTTATCGGCTCAGGGACATCTGGGCCTGCCAACAGAACAGAAACATATAGTGGCGAGGCATAAGTAAGATCTCGTTCGACACATTCCTCGACATCAAACTTCGGTTCGTCGAACCAATAAGATAATCCCCATTCCTTCGATTCGGGAGACTGACTTGGAAAATACAATTTCATCCCCTTATTGTAAGATTCAATGGGGGATATCTCATTAAATAAACTATCGAGACCTTCTCTTTTGAGATCTTCGAATGAACTCAACTGAACTTCGATTAACTCCGGTAACGGAAGCTTAACATCGATTCGAGCATAAGATTTGGCTGGTATCACTTGCGCCATGAACTCACTCCTGATATACTACCTTTGGAAATTAATTTACTCACTCGATAAACGCGACATAATGCCCTGGCCAGACAAGCCAGGGCAAAAACACGTCCCCATAAATCGTATTTATTACAACGGCTGAGTTATACTCCTGTATAATCCGTTTGATTTTGATTCAGAACCTTCATTTTACCTGAATTTTATGGGTTATGTCAAGAAAATTCGGGGAAAATTGGATGGGTTTAGGGTTAATTAAGGAAAAATTAATCTTACAGTCCATTCTGGTCCTGGTCAGCAGGTAAAAAACCCCATCAGCTGATCATTTCATCTTTGTTATCTCTTTGTATTGATCCTTATTCGTTTTCGAAATCGGGTTTTATCCATAAGTCGATTAATATATCTAGACTAGGTCGACCCTGAAAAATGGGCTAATAACCAAAGGTATAATACTATTTATAGTTATTAAATTAAAGTATATTTCCAACCTCCCCTTAGACACCATCACGAGAGTTCTTTAAGCGGGAAGAAACAAAACCGAAGCCTGTTCCATATGGTTATTTGGAATTTTTATTTTCACGTTCTGTACATAATCAACCTCTAGAGTAGATAAATATAAAGGAACACCGTTGACCACAGGAAAAGAATATCATAAATCCGGTTATGTTGCAGTTATGGGAAGACCCAATGTCGGTAAATCTACCCTCATGAACGCTTATATCGGACAAAAGATCGCTGCTGTTTCACCCAAACCCCAAACCACTCGAAAATCACAACTTGGTATCCTGACCACGGCTACGGAACAAGTCATTTTTGTGGACACTCCCGGTTTACACAATCCCGTGAATAAACTTGGCAATTATATGAACCAGCATGCCTTTGAAGTCCTCCAGGATGCAGACCTCATCCTGTTCATTGTCGACGGTAGCCTATCAGCGCCACATGAAGAAGATCAAATCCTTGTTGACTATTTAACTGAAATACAATCAACCCTAAAAGTGATCCTGGCTATTAATAAAATGGATCGGATCGATGCAGATATGTGGATAGAGAAAGAAGAAATATTTTCTGCCTTACTTCCCTCAGCGGATTCGATATTGGTTTCTGCCACCCGTGGAGACAATCTCGATAAACTCCTCCAACGAATTATCTACCATATCCCTGAAGGACTACCTTTTTACCCTGAAAATCAGGTGACTGATCTTTATGAACGAGAAATTACAGCTGATTTGATCAGGGCAGCTTGTTTAATTCATTTGAGAGATGAAGTACCCCATGCAATTGCTATTCGGATCGATGAATATACCCAACGGAAACTTGGAAATGTCTTTATTGCGGCTACATTGTTTGTGGAGCGTGATTCCCAGAAAGGGATTGTAATAGGTAAAGCTGGCAAGACACTTAAGCGGATTGGTACAACAGCTCGTAAGGAAATCGAAACAATGGCTGGGCAGCAGGTTTATTTAAAATTACGAGTTAAGGTCCGTAAGAATTGGCGAAACGACGATAAGGAACTCCGGCGATTTGGATTTTAATGGTATTAGTATTTGCGTTACCTCCTTAGCATCCAGAAAGACAAACCCACTCCCAGGCAAAATACAAGAATCAAACAGGAGCTACTACAGCCAGCAAAATACTTTATGATTGCAAGGGGAACCGATTTTTATTTGTTTACCAAACGACATAAGGGGTAGTTAAAATAAAAACGACAGCCAACCTCGGTTGCCGTTTTTAATGTTAAAAGTTGGGTGTTATGAGACAATTTCATCCTCTCCTTTATTGCTCTCATCAACATTTTTAATTTCTTCTTCCTCAATATGGTCAATAATCATTTCTGGGATAACCTCACCGGTTGTTCCTTCAACTATCTCTCCTTCCTTCAAGATAGTACTGTATTCATGTGTACCGAATCGGGTCATCACAACTGCCCCCAAACCCCAAATACTAATCAGAAAGTGGGGAAGAAAACCAATACAAGGGATCAATTGCCGGAAACCACCAAAGATAAGGAAAAGGGCAAAAGTACCAACACCGGCTGAGATAACTGGTGTCCATTCCATATTCAAAGCCTTGGCAGCTCGTCGCCCTAATTCTGTACCCAAGGAGATCCAGCCGATCAACCACGCCGTAAATAACACGATGATAGCAATAATCGTTACCGGGATCAGAATAATAGTAATCGTTATCGCGATCAATGCTAATGGAGCTAAAACAGCTGTTAGTAAACCAGCCCCAGCAGTAACTACCGGTTGCGTAATAGCCGCCTCTGCAATGCGGTCGATCTGTTTAGGTAAGAATAACATTAGGACGACTGCTAATGCAGCATACATAAAGAGACGGAAGAAAAACCAGATCATATCAAGGATTGGACTGGCATCAAAGGTCAATTTTGGCTGATCTGTTTCAGCAGCACTTCCCCCGTTCATTTCATCTGGGATTGTTACTGAATCAGGGAGGTTAAAACCATTAACGACCTGACCATGAACTGTAGTTCCCTCTTCTCGCCGGAGGGCAGCACCCAGTGTGTACAGATCGCCCATAACATCTGCCCCTTCATTCAACCGCACAGCGCCGCCAATACCTACAACACTGCCGTTCACTTTTCCACCAACTTCAACCGTACCACCTATTAAAACTACATCACCATTCACGGTTGAGTCACTTTCGAGCGTGACTGAACCTCCAAAGACGACAATGTTGCCATTATGGGTTTCATCACTCTCAAGCGTAAATGTACCACCAAAGATGACTTTATCATCAAAGGCTTCCTTTGCCAGGGCTGTTGTCGGTATCAAAAAGGCAATCAATACAATGATTAAAACAAATATGCTAATTCTTTTCATAACTACATCCTCCGAGGGAGCGCAGAAAGTGAGGTTATGGAGATGATCCAGGTCACAACAGATCCTATCAATCCAAGACCGAGCAATGCCCAGAAGCCTACAGGCACAACACTGAAGATCGTTCGAAGAATCGTGATGGAAATATTTTGTATCGAATTGATCAACGCCATAGTGGTCATCAATCTATAGATTCCAGACATAACCAGGGATAAAGGGGTTTCAAAGGTCGTTAAGAATTGTGTAGCTAGCAAGATAACCAGGCCTGTAATCACATTAGCAAATAATATTAACATGATTACTGATTGCCAGCGATTGCGACCAACCTGGCTCAGTTGTTTCTCTGCCTTCAGGCGTTCTAGCCAACGATTTGTAAAGCCCGTTGCAGGTTCTATATCTGGAACCTCTAAAAATAAATCCTTGACTCCATACCAGGAATCCTGGAGCTCTTGACATTGTTCGCAAGTACTTAGGTGGAAATCAAGGGATTGTTTTTCTTCTGGTGATAATGGGTCCTCAGAAAGGAGCCATTTTTCAAAAGGCTGGTGATTCATGGCAAAACCTTTCATTTGTTTGATTTTCAGCTTGTTGGGACTTCCATCCCATAGCAAGCTCTCGCCGGGATCGATGTAACCGGCTCTTTACCGCACTTACGGTTAACGAAAGTGCATCAGCAATTTCCTGATAAGAATAATCGTACCAATATCGCATAACAACAGCTGATCTATCCTTAGGGCTTAGGAGATTGAGAAGACTTTGAACCTGGGCTTGTTCCTCACTGATACTCACTGTGACCTCCGGATTTGGTCCAGGCGCTGGGGGTTCCAACCAGGCATTATCTTCATTGTCCATGGAAAAACCAGGAAACGTGCGCTTCCGAAGCTGGTCTATACAATAATGAGAGGCAATGGATAAAAGCCAGGTGGTAAAAGACCTTTCATGATCGTAGCGATCGAGGTATTTGTATGCTCTCAGAAATGCTTCTTGAGCCGCGTCTTCTGCATCTCTAGCATTTCCCAACATTCGATAACACAGGCTGAAAACCGGTCTCTGATAAGTCTCGACGATCTTTGCAAAGGCGATTTCATCGCCTTCTATTGCTTGAACGAGCCACACCGACTCGTTATCCATAACTTCATTGCTCCTATTTATTTTTTCTGTTACTTGTATACGTACAATGATTGAGAAGGTTGCAAAAACAATAAAAAGAAGGATTTATCACTGACCAGCGGCTGGAATCCTTCCCCCAAAGCTTCATGAGCCTTCCCTACAACGATAAATGCCTGTGGGTCAATCTCAACCACGAACGCTTTCGATTGGGCAACTTCAGCCCGAGTTATGACACAATATAACACAAGTCTTTCCCGTCCAGTAAACCCACCCTGGGCGGTTACGATGGTAACCCCTCGGCCCAATCCGTGGATAATCATCTGTTTCACAGAGTCCGCTTGCGAAGTAAAAATCAAGGCTGTCCGGATGATATTCGATCCCTGGCAGGCATCTTCGGCCGCGATGCCACTAACATAGAGCATGACAACCGCGTACAGGGCATTTTCCCAGCTGAAGATCAGACCTGCGAGGAACATAATGACTGCATCCGTAAGTAGGTAGCTATGAGAAACCGAGATACCTCTCCATCTACTCAAGACCCTAGCTAGGGTGTCTGAACCGCCACTTGTACCGCGCCCCCTCTATACTAAACCAAAACCAACGCCACTGACTACACCACCGTAAAGGGCATTCAACACCAAATCGGAAGTTACCCCTTCCCAAGGGATTCCAGGCAGGTGGATTTCCACGAGAATTGAAAACGATAACACAGCAAACGCAGTGCGCAAGGCAAATCTTCTACCTCCCAAAAACCGCCATCTAATTAGAAACAAGGGTAAGTTCCCCAGGAAAACCATTAACCCTATTGGCCATCCAGTGTAATGGTTGATGATTTGAGAAAGTCCACTTATCCCACCACTTGCCAGGTTGGAAGAAACAAGAAATACTCTCAAGGCAACCGCTTGAAGCACTGAGCTTATAAAAATATAAGCATAATCCTTAACGGCTACCCAAGAGATATTATGGAAGCATCTGTTGACGAATATCCATAAACTATGCATAACACACCTCATTGAAAAAGCCCTGCAAAGGGAACTGTCCTTCACAAGGCTTTAGTAATAAAATTTAATGAAAATGGCATATCACGCAGACCTATTCGTCCAGCAGGTCAGTGGCAGATAAGGTTTCAAATATTCCAATTACAGCAGAATTATCTAATTCAGCCATTCCCATTTGTAGCATAGCGTTGAATATTTGTGAATGTACAGCTGCTGCTGGGATAACAATTCCATATTCCCTGGCAGTGTCCATCACAATATTTAAATCCTTAGCCTGCATATATGCTTTAAATCCAGGATTCCTGTTTCCAGCAAAAAGCCTTTCCGGTTTCACATCCAGGGTCCAGCATTGCGCTGCACCCCCTTGAATCGCCTTAACAACCCGCTTTGGGTCAGCGCCAGCTTTCTTAGCTAAAATTAACAATTCACCCATCGCCACCATCTGAGCAGCAACCATCACTTGATTAGCTGCTTTAGCAATCTGACCTGCGCCAATTTCCCCAACATGTGTGATTGTCTTACCAACAACCTCAAAAATGGGCATAACCATCTCGAGGACTTCTACCGGGCCTCCAACCATGATTGCCAAGGTGCCTTTCTGGGCACCAATATCCCCTCCACTGACTGGTGCATCCAGGCAACGTACGCCCACTTCCCCCAACTTCTTGGCGATATACCTGGCAGTAGCTGGCTTTATGGTCGAATTATCCACAAACACCAAATCTTCTGCTGCACCTTCGATCAAACCATCTTTCCCTAAAGTAACCAACTCCACATCGGGCGAATCCGGCAGATTGGTAAATACCACATCCACTTGTGAAGCCACTTCCTTGGGCGAAAATGCTTCTATCGCCCCCTCAGCAACCAATTCTTTAACTGCCCCACGGCTTCGGTTGTGGACCACCATTGGGTAACCGGCCTTCAGAATATTTCTTGCTATCGCCTTACCCATAATCCCCAATCCTATATAACCAACCCTCAAATCTTTCGTCATCTTTCTCCTCCTCATCTTCAAATTATTCCAATTCACATCAAAGCTTCCCCAAAAAATCAAAATTAACCATGAAATTAATATTTACAACCACCAATTATACAGGAACATCATCCTTATCTACCACTCCCTTAACTCAAAAATCGACATGCCGCCCTTTTCTTATCTTAGCATCCCTTATCACTTCTCTCCTAACCCTGGTCCATAGGTTATTAAATTTACTGCAAAACTGAACCATTGGCGACCTAGTATACTAATCCATCCGATCCATTTCCCCATATCTCTCTTTAATATTCGGTACCAAATACTCGCGAAATGCTCGATCTAGATCATAATCAGGCTTCCAACCCCAATCCCGACAGGCGGGACTGTCGTCCATATCCGCACACCAACTATCTACAATTGCCTGGCGTTTTAAATCCGGTAAAAAGCCGATCTTAGCCTCGGGAAAATATTTCAATACCTGGTCTTTAAATTCCCTCGCAGAAAGGCTAAAGCTGGTGACATTATAAACTCGTTGGCATAAAGCATCTGCAGGTGCTTGGGATAACTTCAAAAGCGACTTAACCGCATCCGGCATTGCCATAAAGGGAATACGCACATCTTCCCGAACAAAACAATCATATCCTATGCCTTCTGCGGCTGCATGAAGCATCTCTGGACCGTAATCGCTTGTCCCACCGCTGGGGAGTGTAAATGCACTGATCAACCCGGGGAAACGCAAAGCGCGGAAATCCAACATTACAGGCTGGTGGTCTGCAAGCTGCCGGTAATATTCGCTGAAATATATCCCCAAAAGCTCACAATACAATTTGTTCGCCCCATACATAGTTCGGGGGTAATTCCATTCCCATTCGCGCACTCGAGCATATTGGTTCTTCGTCTCCAAATCGGGTAATCCATAAACCGCGATCGAACTGGGAAAGATAAACTTAACTGGTGCACCACGCCACTCAGACTGTTCAGCAGCCATCGCCAACAATTGACGGGTTCCTTCAACATTTACTTGGTGAGCTGTGTTTGGAGTAAATTCTCCCCGAGTAGATAATAGAGCGGCGAGGTGGAAAATGGTTTCAAATTCATATTCGCTGATTAAACGCTCTAACAGTGCCTGGTTTAAGATACTCCCCTCCAAGTGTATGGTCAATCCGATAACATCTTCCGGCAATGGGTTTAGATCAAGTGTAAGAAGTGGGTAATCCTCATCTTTAGCCAAAGATTTTATCAATGCACGCCCAATCTCTCCAGCCGCCCCGGTGATTAACTTTGCTTTTTTTCTCATACCTGCCTCCTCATTATGTTTAAGCCACTCCCATCTCAACACCACAATGAAGTCGGTTTGTGCTAGAATGAAGTGGAATGCAGTCCTTAGGTCTTATGATACTTTACGATCCTTATCCATAAGTTTCCAATAATTAAATATTCACCATGAATCAAGTTTTGATCCAGAATAATTTTACAATAATCAAATAAGTACTGCCAGGTAAACATTATCAACATAATTAAAAGTCAAAAGTAACAAATCCTGTTCTAATCACGAGAGGTTATCATGTCTTTGGACATTATTTTAGGTGCCCAATGGGGGGATGAGGGGAAGGGTCGTGTCGTCGATTCTCTGGCTCGTAAAGCGGATTATGTCGCCCGTTTCAGTGGTGGTGATAACGCCGGACATACGGTCACAGTTGGTGGTGAAACCTTCAGGCTGCACCTCGTTCCTTCTGGCATTATCCACCCCCACACAATTGGCGTCATCGGAAATGGGCTAGTGATCAACCCCAAAATCTTGCTGCGAGAAATAGATATGATGCGTAAAAAAGGAGTTGAAATCACCCCAGAACGGTTGCGAATTTCTTTTGCTGCTCATATCATTACTCCAGCACATCTTGCCCTTGATCGAGCGATTGAAACTGATCGGGGTAAGGGAAAGATTGGCACCACCCTTCGCGGTATTGGTCCCGCCTACAATGATAAAGCTGCTCGTAGTGGGATCCGTATAGAAGCCATGCTGTCTCAGGAGGATTTTGCGAATGCGATCAAGGAACACACTGAGAAGGTCAACCGTGTCTTAACCAAGGTTTACGATTTTCCTGCACTTGATTCCCAGCAAATTGCCCTGGAATATGCCCAATACGCCTTTGAACTTGCCCCCTATATAAGTGATTGTTCAACCTTATTGACCACCGCTTTAAAATCAGGAAAATCGGTGCTTGCGGAAGGGGCACAAGGCACATTACTCGATCTTGACCATGGCACCTATCCTTATGTCACTAGTTCAACTCCTACCGCACCGGGAGCTTTGATCGGGTTGGGAGTGGGACTGCAATATGTAGGACGAGTGATTGGCGTAACGAAAGCTTTTCAGACTCGAGTCGGCGAAGGACCTTTCCCAACAGAGGTAGAGGGAAACATCGCCGAATGTCTACGTGGCACCGGCGAGAATCCTTGGGATGAATTCGGCACAACCACAGGACGTCCTCGACGGGTTGGGTGGTTAGATGGTGTTCTACTACGCTATGCTGTCCGTATCAATGGTCTGACAGAACTGGTCATCACGAAGATGGATATTCTAACCGGACTCAAACCTCTAAAAATCTGCAACAAGTACCGCACAAAGGATGGCAACTTCGACGAATTACCCCTTGGTCCAGCTGAGCTATCTCCTTTCGAACCAGTTTACGATCAACTACCCGGATGGAGAGAGGATTTAACTGGGATTCGGGAATGGGAAAACCTACCAGAAGAAGTCCAATCCTATATCCATGCTATTGAAGAAATAGCCGGGATTCCCGTCAGCATGGTATCCGTGGGTCCCGAGCGCGAACAGGTCATAGAAACCTTTCACTGATGTTGGACTTTCGAAATAAGCTTAGAAAAATGATAGGGCTATCTTTTTTTGCTGCCCTCATATTATTCCTGTGTGCCTGTCTGCCCACCACCAACCTTACCCAGCCTCCAACGAACACCACAACTCCATCCCCTACTGCTACATCGACTGTGATATGGTTTCCACCTACGGCAACCAGCAGTCCTATCCCAACAGTTGGAATAACACCAACCTCACAATGGGTTCCCGGGGTTGGTAAAATCATTCTCACCGACGATTTTAACAATATCGCTCCCTGGATTACAGGAAATCCGGAAAATGGAACCGTCGCGCTTGGCATTAATGAGATTACACTGGTTATCAACCAACCCAAAGGCTACCTATATAGTTATAGAAACGAACCAATCCTGACTGATTTCTATGCTGAAATCACCGCCACCCCATTAATCTGCGCGGGAATGGATGAATATGGCATCTTGTTCAGATACAATTCACCAGTGGATTTCTACCGTTTCTCCTTATCCTGTGATGGACGAACCCGGCTCGATAAGCTGGTTGGTGGTTCGGCTTCTTCCCCTCAGCCCTGGTTAGATAGCATCTCCGTTCCCCGAGTAGCATCAAGTAGCTCACGAATTGGTGTTTGGGCTGTAGGAAGCGAAATGCAGTTTTTTGTTAATAATGAATTCCAATTCAGTGTTTCTGACCGGACCCTATCAAGAGGATTAATCGGTTTATTCGCTCGATCAGCTGGTGAGAATGCGGTGACAGTCAGTTTTTCTACTCTAGTGATCAACCTGGTTGGTCCATGAAAGGTTTTCCCATGGCAAAAAGGACACTTATTAATCACCTTAACAACCTCTCCAATAAAGATTGGCTTAAGTTTCAAAAATCATGGTTCATCCACAATCCACCTCCGCGCAAAAAAGGTGTGCTACGACATCCAGCGAAATTTCCAGAAACACTGGTTCAGGAATTTATTGAGTTCTTCACCAAGGAAGAAGGGGTGGTATTCGATCCTATGGCTGGGACAGGGAGTACAATGATTGCTGCCCTTCGAGCAAACCGCCACAGCTTTGGTATTGAACTTAACCCGGGATATGCAGAAATCGCTCGTGCGATAATTAAGGAAGAGATTCGAACGATAGGCGAAACAGCGACTCAAGTACAGGCACGCGTGATTACCGGGGACTCATATGAGGTCGACACGATTTTCTCAAGATTTGATTTCCCTAAAATTGATTATATGATAACCAGTCCGCCATATTGGGATATGCTCCATGCCAGAGGTGCTAAGACCCAAAAAAAACGTCGCGAAGATGATGAATTAGACATAATCTATTCAACAGATCCCAATGATTTGGGCAACATACCTGACTATCAACAGTTCCTCAGTCGTCTAGTATCCATCTATCAACGTATTCAACCTCATCTCAAACACAAAGCTTACCTAACAATTATCGTTAAGAATATCAAAAAAGGAGGCGTGATCTACCCACTGGCGTGGGATTTAGCACGGTTACTGGCAGAAACTTATACCCTTAAAGATGAAAAAATCTGGTGCCAGGATAACGTGCGGTTAGCCCCTTATGGCATGGGCAATGCCTGGGTCAGTAACACTGTCCATCACTATTGTTTGCAGTTCAGGAACGAGATCTTCGGGTGAAACAAGGATACTTTCATGGTCTCTACAAGCGATTTCATCATCCTGACTTACACCCCCGACCTAACCCTGGCAGGTTTGACTTACGCCTGTAAGAGGTTTACTCTGTTCAATTTGCCAGGAAATACACCTCCAATCTCTCAATTAATGCAGATGATCGCTGATACTGGCATCGAGCTGGCTATCCGCAGGCACCTTATTAAAGAAAGGATTCCACACCGATACGCTCAGGTCAAGCACTTTACCGACCCTGACCACCCTACCCTAACAATTGGAGGCCGTAGGTGCGCAATCTTCAATACCATAATCTCAAAGAAATGGCAAATCAAGGAAGTCAGAACCAAACCTCTAAAATTGCTGGATATGCCAGCAATGGTTCTTCAAGATCAAACGGAAATGCATTATCTGAATGATGATGATATCTTCATCTTTGGATTTTTGAACAGTTTACTCACCACCACTCAACACAGCATCACTCAAGCTTTGGATGCCGGTCAGCCAACCTTCCAAATCAAGTTGCTCCCACCTCCCTGGTCAAGATGCTCCAGCTGGCATTCTTTGGGTACTTTGACTTGCCAATATGAAGAGAAAGAGAAAATCTGTTTGGAGATAGGTGGGTTGAGTTCAGATAGGAAATATCTCACGGAGACTCTGATTTTAAGTTCGGGAACAGAGTCTTTTTGTAATAAGGATTTTTTTTATATCCATTATCTGAGTACAAAAGATTATCCAAAGGGGAAAATCAGCCTTACCAGCTCAACCTTAAAATTGACGCACATCATCCAATCGCACGAATGGCGAAATATTTGGATTTACGGTTTAGAAATCATTCTTGTAGGTTTCATAACCCGTGGGGAATTCTTTAATCAAGCCCAAATGATGTCTGTAGGTAATCACCCCTTCGATTTCCGCACAAGACTAACAAAATATTTTTCAATTCCTGTGTCCAAACTAGCCTCTCTTCCTGAATTATTCAACCGAGCTAAGTCATGGACCATGTAAAATTATCAGTTAGAAACGTCAAGCGCTTTAGCGTGAGACCTTGCCGGGCACACACTCAAAGAAAATCAAATAAATCCTCTAAAAGATTTTAGGGCCTCAACCAAATGAATCAAATCGTAATATCATGAGAAACTTAATAAACTCCTTCTTAGGTATCAAATAATTGTTCAACATGTCTTTTAAAGGAAGGATAGAGTACAATTGTTCTGAAAACACATGGATGAGAACATGAGCCTATAAGCATATAATATTTTTGATTTATGATTTAATCCAACCCAAAAAAACTAGATCATTCTTATTTATAGAGTTTTTTACATTTCTTGATTTATCGTATTAATATATATTGGCTAGTTTTATATTTACCTCATTACAATTGGTCAGCAAACCTAATTTTACGGACCATCCAGATAGATTATCTTTCTTTGAAAATCATTTTTACAGATAAACCAAATTTTTTCTTAAACAACGAAAGGAGAAATAAAAATGTACCAAAAAATTATTATTGTAGGATATCTTGGTGGTGACCCTGAGATGAGGTATACACCAAATGGTCAGGCAGTTACAAACTTCTCGGTTGCAACGTCAAATAGATTTACAGGAAGTGATGGCCAATTAGTTGATGAGACCACCTGGTTCCGCGTCTCTGTATGGGGACGACAAGCTGAAACAACAAATCAGTACCTCAAAAAAGGAAGTAGGGTTTTAGTAGAAGGTCGTATGACTCCTGATCGAGCAACAGGAAGCCCAAGGATTTGGACTCGACAGGATGGAACTCCAGCTGCATCCTATGAGGTCTCTGCATTTACGGTCAGATTTTTATCCAGTCGACAGGAAGACGAGGTTTATCAAGAATCTTCATCCACAGAACAACAAGATGATGAGATTCCATTTTAATCTTGAGTAATTCACCTTTGAGGAAAAATATCCAATTACTTGTGATTACTTATTGATCTAATAAGGGACAAATAAATTCGGAAAAAATCCCAACGGAAGTTGGGCAATATTATCATGGATTGCAGTTTTTCAAGGTTTTTCCGAGTCCGTCAATATACAAGTCTCGGGAAGTTCTACCTGAAAAACAAATGCCTGATCCGATCAACTACGTCTGATCTCTCTACTGCTTGTCAAAAATTGATAAGGTTCCTGATATTTGTTATAAGCAGGATTCTGATGAAATAACACTATCTTTTTAAGGAGCAGTAATATGGAACAAAAGCCTCAATCAGCTGAAAAACAGATAAAATTAGAAATACCACCTGATGTTGAAGTAATTTACTCGAATCAAGTTCTGATTGCCCATACAGCATCTGAACTGGTATTCAACTTTGCTCAAATGCTCCCGGGAAATAAGAATGTGAAAGTCAAAACCCAGGTTACGATGAGTCCTATTGGTGCCAAATTATTTTTCCGGGCTTTAAGCGAAAATCTATCCAAATATGAAGCTAATTTTGGAGAGATAAAGTTACCAGGTGGTCCATCGTTGGCTGATTCTTTATTCAAATCAACTCAAAAGTGATCCTATGGAAAAATTAGATGAAATTATTGATGAAATCCACCACGTCTTTGATATTCGCACTAAAGCGAGGGATCAGGCACTGAAACAAGCTCGATTATTAACAAGGTATTGTGCCAATGCTATCAGGGCAACCCACCGTAATGATTCTCAGCTTGCACAAGAATTTCTAGCAAAAGCCCGGGATTTAGCCAATACCCTTCATAAAGACCTTGCCGATTATCCCGACATCTACTATGCTGGCTATACCCAGGATGCATTAAAAGAATTTGCCGAGGCGAGCATCACCTACGCATTGATTTACAACCAAGGACTTCCAACACCTGAAGAATTGGATATTGAGCATAGTACTTATCTAAAAGGTCTGGCTGAATCTGCTGGTGAACTCCGCCGGAAATGCCTAGACATTCTCAGACATGGTCACTCTCAGGAAGCAGAGAATCTTTTAAGTCACATGGATGACATTTATGCTGTCTTGGTAACCATCGATTACCCGGACGCCATCACCGGTGGTCTCCGCCGCTTGACCGACATCGTTCGAGGCGTAACCGAACGAACGCGGGGGGACCTTACCCTTAGCCTAAGGCAGGAACGATTGGAAAAGAAGATCCAGGCTTTGGAAAACAAACTTCATATAGAGGGCGAGAAAGCAACGGGGTTATGAATATGCGTACCTATGCCAAACTCAAACAAGCTGAACGATCCACCCTATCCCCTTATTGCTGAGTTACTTCGCTGGTTTAGAACCATTTGCGATCAAAGCCTTATATAATACCTAATACCATGGATAACCTTCCTTTTCGTAATGTACTTATTGCTTCTAATCCACAAAAGCCGGAGTCAGATGAACTAGGGAGAAAAATCACCACATACCTGACTTCAAAAGGGCTTCATGTTCAATGTGATTCTTTAGCTGGGGAGACTATTCAAACTCACGTTGCAAACAAAGATATAGATTTACTAATTGCACTGGGTGGAGATGGGTCTATGCTTCGCGCTGGTCATCTTTGCGCTCCTCACGATATCCCAATCCTTGGTATTAACCTGGGTAAATTTGGCTTCCTGACAGAGATAAAAATCGACCAATGGCAAAATGCCTTCTCCCGATTACTAAGAAATGATTTCTGGCTGGAACACCGGATGATGATCAGAGCCAGTCACTATCATCAAGGTTCAAGAATGGGTGAGTGGATCATACTCAATGAGGCTGTCGTTAGTCGAGGGAATATTGTCCGCCCTGTTATTTTAGATACCAGTATTGATGGTCGCTACCTAACGACTTATGTAGCAGATGGTTTAATTGCTGCAACTCCAACAGGATCAACAGCTTATGCCCTCGCAGTAGGTGGACCTATCTTATCACCAGAGTTGAGGAATATTCTTGTGGTTCCAATTGCCCCCCATCTATCCATTGATCGTGCCATCGTTTTGGCTGAAGGTTCTTCTGTTAACATAACAGTTCACACGGAACACCAGGCTGTTATCAGCATTGATGGACACGACCCGATCGAGCTAGAAAATGATGATTCCGTAATAGTAGAAGCGAGTGACTACACGGTAAAGTTTATCCGTATTCAGGACCCTGGTTATTTCTATCGCAATCTAACGCCTCACATGAATAATAATCCCGCAATAAGGAACAACTAATGAAAGACCAACCTGATACGATTTATTGTGCAAACCATCCAAATACACCGACCTTGTTGAGGTGCAACCGTTGCGAAAAACCGATATGTTCTAAATGCGCTATCCAAACGCCTACTGGTTACCGCTGTAGAGAGTGTGTACGCGGCCAGCAAAAAGCTTTTGAGACTGCAAGGTGGCAGGATATTCCCCTTGCTTTTACTATCTCTTTCCTTCTCTCTTTTTTAGGAAGTTTGATCGCCGGTGTGATGGGCTTCTTCGTCATTTTCATTGCTCCGATTGTAGGTACGATCATCGCTGAAGCAGCCCGTACTATAACAAAACGTAGAAGGTCTCAAAACCTCTTTATCGTTGTCGGAGTTGGTACTTTTCTTGGTGCGGTACCCTGGCTACTGCGAAACTTGATCTTTGGCATTTCTCTTGGTTTAATCTGGCAAGGTCTATATACGATCACAGTAACAACTACCGCCTATTACCGAATTAAAGGTATCTTCTTAAGTAGATGAAGATTAACCTCTAACAAATCCTGGGGAAGTAGCTCCTAAAGATATGATATCCAGTTTTTACCAGCCTTTTGCATGAAATGAATCTTAGTTCTAAATCATTTCAAATCAGTTCAGCGAATTAACGGATAATCACTATGCTCAAAGAAATTCGCATCGAAAATTATGCCATAATCGATTATATCGAATTATCATTTCAGGATGGATTGGTCATTTTTACCGGGGAAACTGGTGCTGGAAAATCAATCATCATGGATGCTTTGGAAACACTTTTAGGTGGGCGAGCAGATATTACTCAGATTCGCACTGGCGCCGAACAAGCTAACCTTGAAGCAACTTTTCACCTTACCGGTACGATAAGGGATCCCATTCAGGCCATTTTGAGAAGAGAAGAACTGCTTGACGATCCTGATTACCTTATCATTGGAAGAGAAATCAGGCGTAATAATCGTAATATTGCACGAATAAACGGGCGAAGCGTAGGGGTGAACCTTGTTCGGGAAATAGGGGAATTCCTTGTTGATATTCACGGGCAATCCGAACACCTTTCCTTACTACATGTCCGAAACCACCTGGATCTTTTAGACCGGTATTGTGATATCGAAGAAACCCTTGTTCCCTATCAACGATCTTATCAACAATATAAGGAAATCAGCAAGGAACTGGAAGAATTACACAATGCAGAAAGAGATGCTGCCCGGCGGATAGACCTGCTATCCTACCAAATTAATGAAATTGAAGCCGCAAACTTAGAACCAGGTGAGGATGATGAATTAAATGATGAGCATAATCGCCTGGCAAATGCAGAGCAATTGACGTCAATAATTCTTGAATCCCTCCAATTAATAGATGATAGCTCCCCAGAAAATCCCAATATATCAGATTTCATGGGTTCACTGGTATCAGCTCTTGAAAACTTAGCTCATGTCGATTCTACCCAGGCAGAGTCGCATACAAAAGCTACGCTTATCTTTGAAGAAATAACAGAACTTAGTGCCCAATTGAGGGAATATCAAGAGGCAATTGAATTTAACCCGAAAAGGCTTAAACAAGTTGAAGAGCGGATCAGTTTAATCAGTAATTTGAAACGCAAATATGGTAAAACCGTTGAAACTGTCCTAGCTTTTGCAGAAAAGGCTCAACAGGAGCTAGACACGATAACAAATGCTGGCGAACGCATCCAAGAATTGGAAGATAAATTAGATCGATTATTGTCCCTTCTCGCTCAACAAGGGCTTGCATTATCTGAAAAACGACGCGCCGCTTCTGTACAATTACAAGTTACTCTGGAAAATGAGCTGAATGATTTAAAAATGCCTGGAGCACGGTTCCAGGTCGATTTTAAACGCCGAACTGACCCAGAAGGAGTCTTATTACCGGATGGAAAACGAGTGGCGTTTGATAGTAACGGTATAGAGCAGATCGAATTCTTGATCGAGCCAAATCCTGGGGAAGGTTTCAAACCCCTGGTCAAAATTGCTTCGGGGGGAGAGACATCCAGGTTTATGCTCGCATTGAAAAACATTCTCGCTAAAGCCGATCAAATTCCAACTCTGGTTTTTGATGAAATCGACCAGGGAATAGGCGGTAGGGTTGGGTCAATCGTTGGTCAAAAATTATGGTCACTATCTAGGCAGCATCAAGTCATGTGCATTACCCATCTTCCTCAGTTAGCGGTCTATGGTCAACAGCACTATCGAGTAGAGAAAGCGATTGATTCTGGGCGAACGATTACTCGAGTTCACCAAATCGATGGTGACAAACGAATATTAGAATTGGCTCAAATGCTTGGTGAGATTAGCGAGGGAATGATTCAATCTGCCCGCGAAATGATGGAATCTGTACAAGATCTTACACTAACGAAGACCATCTAAAGATAATCTTGACTCATAGGCAAATGTACTGATTTCTCAACTATTAATTTCATTTCAACTCCTTTGCTCCTACGCCTTGGTATACTATAGTTGTGTTACCGGGAAGCAGGTGCTGGGGAGAACACCCAGGGGCCCTGCTATTATTAAAAGCCAGTGACGGACTGGGGGACCTTTCCGCCGCTGGCTTTTCCTTTAATCTGTTTTATTGTAAAATGCGATTATGCCCTCAACCCCTCAACTAATAAAACTGCATCAGCGAAGGTGGAATAAACACAAGAATACACCCCTCCTACGAGGTGGTTTCACACTGGCATTGGTATTAAGTATCGTACTTCTTACCGTAGTTTTATATCTGGTTTATATCTATACGAAGACTGTAGATGAATTACCATCGCTTGATAGCCTTCCGGCATTACTAAATCCACAATATGGGCTTTTAATGCAACCGACACAGTTCTATGATCGAACTGGAAATCATATCATCCATACCCAAGAAGAGCCAGCGATTGAGAAACGGAAGTACTTTTATGTTGAATCTCAGAACTCACAAATTGACCATGAGAATACATTTTCCGACTCCCTACTTGATGCAACGATTGCCATTTCCGATCCTACTTTTAGGAACAATCCAGGGTTTTCATTTGAGGGGATTAATGAAAATAAACATAATACGATCGCTCAGCGATTGGTATCAGAACTATTGCTTTGGAATGAGACTCCCAACATAAATCGCGCCATAAGAGAAAGAATACTCGCTGCACAAATCACCAGTCATTTCGGTCGCGAAAAGGTAATGGAATGGTACCTTAACAGTGCCGATTATGGCTTACTCACTTATGGTGCAAATGCTGCAGCACAGATTTATCTTGGAAAATCAGCGTCCGAGCTCAACCTGGCCGAGGCTGCCACACTGGCAGGAATTTCGGAATCACCAGCTCTGAATCCATTTTCATCACCACAGACTGCCTTAGACAGAGCAGAAATCGTTATCAATGCGATGGAAGGTCAAGGTTTGATTTCTTCCACTGAAGCAGAAATTGCCAAGAAGACAAAAATCACTTTTCAAGAGCCAATCACAGCTCAAAATAGACTGGCACCTCAATTTATTGATATGGTTTGGCAACAATTACCAAAATCAATCCCTCTTGAGTGGATAGAGCGAGGAGGCTACAAAGTAATTACAAGTCTAGATTATGATCTACAACTTCAAACCGAGTGCACAATAAAGGTCCATTTATCTCGTCTATCCTTGGTAGATACAAACCAGAACAACAACCAAAACATGGTTGCTAGCCTGGAAGCATGTCCTGCATCAAAACTATTGCCCACTTTACCACTGAGTGAGGAGACAAAGTTCAAAGAACTACAAACCAATGTCATCGTTTATGACCCGTTTACAAGCCAGATCATTGCCCTGGCAGGTGAACCTGAAACAAGCAAGTATTACAACCTTAACGATGGGCACCCGCCAGGTTCCTTGTTTACCCCATTCGTATATCTGACAGCCTTCACCCGGGGCTTTAATCCTGCCAGCCTTCTTTGGGATATTCCCCTGGAATCTTCACCTATCCCTTTAGAGCAACTTAATCCTGAAGGTCAGTATAAAGGACCTCTAAGATTAAGGAATGCTCTTGCAACAGATAGATTATTACCTGCAGCACAACTAATAAACCAGATCGGAATAGAAAATATTCTTAAAATCACCCGACAATTAGGACTTTCTTCTCTTGCCCTTGAACTCTCTACAGGATCCCAGGCTGCCTGTCCTGGGTGCCAATTACTGCTCGGAGAAGGACATATTACGCTTGTTGAAGCTGTCCAGGCATTTGGTGTTTTTTCAAACCAGGGATATCTGGTTGGATTACCAACAGAAGCGACTGGACCTGAAGGTCTTCAACCATTATCACCTGTTACCATACTTTCTGTTGTAGATGATACAAATCGTATCTGGTTTTCCAATCCACAAATAGAAACGCGCCCTGTGATCAGCAATCAGCTTGCTTATTTGATGACCGATGTGCTCAGCGACGAGAGCGCACGATGGCCTAGCTTGAACCATCCGAATCCGCTGGAAATTGGTCGCCCCGCAGCCGTGAAAATGGGAGTCTCAGACAAAACGGCCGACACCTGGACAGTTGGTTTCTCTCCTCAACTTGTTGTTGGTGTTTGGCTCGGTTCAACAGAAGATCCTGAAAGGGGTGATCTACCAGTTTTTTCGGCATCTGCCCTGTGGCACGCAATCATCCAATATGCTGTAAAGGACGAACCCTCGGTTTCCTGGACTATACCTCCTGGCATTACTGTTATGGATGTCTGTGATCCATCCGGTATGCTACCGACCTTGGAATGTCCCAATATTGTTAGTGAAGTTTTTCTGTCAGGGCAGGAACCTACCCAAGCCGATAACCTCTATCAGGTCTACCAGGTTAATCGTGAAACTGGAAGGTTAGCAACTGTTTTTACTCCTCCTGATCTTGTTAAAGAACAAGTATTTTTAAACATTCCCCCGGAAGCCGATTCATGGGCGGAAAGTATTGACCTGGAAACTCCTCCGGAAACCTATGATCTCGTCGATTCACCAACCATGGATCCCAACGTTGCTATCGAATCCCCCGAAATGTTTGCTTACCTGAACGGTACGGTTACAATTGAAGGCAGAGCAGAGGGGATTGGATTCGAATCTTATCGTCTTCAGGCAGGGAAAGGGATAAATCCTTCTGGGTGGATTGTTATTCAAGAAGAAACTCTGAACCCTGTTTCATCAGGAATATTAGGGACCTGGGATACGACTGGAAGAAATGGTCTTTATGCGATTCAGCTGATTGTTTTGAGAGAGGACCAACAAGTCGATAGTATTACTGTTCAGGTGACTTTAGATAACGAACCTCCGAGTATCAGAATAATTGATCCTGGTAACTTGGAAAGCTTTTCAGCTGAGATAAATGAAACGATCACTTTTTTAGTTGAGGCAGAGGATAACCTGGGACTGAATCGTGTTGAATATTATTTAAATCATGAACTAATTGCAACCCAATTTCAACCTCCTTTTGCCTATCCTTGGAAAAGTAAGGTCGGGACGATGATCCTCAAAGTGAGAGCAACAGATAATGCTGGAAATATCAGCGAGTCTGAAATTTCGTTTATCGTAAACTAATCGACTTTGAAGAAAAAAGAGCGAGTTTGTGATGACTCGCTCTTTTTTTTGTTTAGGTTTATATTACTCAATCGTTTAGGCAACTGTCTTTTCAAGGCATGTTTAATTCCAGATTACAAAAGCTTAAAAACTGTTCACTCCACACTTATACCCATTCTAGAATTGAAAATTAGATAACCATAATTCTCTTCAAGTCTTTTCCATTTAAATTCAGAGTATTTACTGATCTAAATATTCTAATACTCGGTGATGGATACCCAATCGAACTCCACCACAATTGGTAAGGCATTGAAAGAAGCTACACCAATGCCAACCTGTCCTTCTCGAAATTTGTAATAAGTTTCGTTGCGCGTGTGAGCTTCGATGCCATTTATATAGAGAGAGAGTGTGGTTCCAGAACAAGTTATTGTATATTCATTCACATCTTTACCCATTCTAATGGCATTCGAACCACCATTTGCCAGCGTGTCATAGGTCTTATCTAAACCATTATAAGCATAAATCCACCACAAGCCATTGTTGGCGATACTGAACTCATACCAACCCTCATCACTTGCACGACATATTAGACTAACGTTATTGTTATTCTTACCTCGATTTTCAGCATAAACATCCAGGCGGACATCCTCATAATACCAGGGATCGTATAGGAAGTAAGAATAAATATCGTTCCCGTTGATATCAAATACTAGTTTACCTTCCTGGGTATAAATATCAAACAGGCTTTCTTCCCCATGCGTAAGGAACCAAGTCCAGCTATCAACCGTGCTGGCATCGGGATCGAAATTCTCAACATAATAAGCTGGAGCATCTTCTGAACCGGTACTCGTATCACTGGCTTCCGTACCTGCTGTGGAAGTACTATCAACTACAGTCAAAGCCCGACCATTCAATTGCCCCTCAAGCTTCTCGCTGGTGAAATAGCGAAGGACTTCAAGGTCGAGGGTATCTTGTGCAGTATGACTTCGGAGAATGTCACAATAATCCGCCATGGTGCCATCCGTTGCTAGAGAAAAACCCTCCAACTCTGTGACAATATCTCCGCCTGTTAAACCAGCATTATCTACGGGAGAACCAGAAGCAACAGAGGAAACCCAGACACCTGATAAGGTGCCATCGGTTGAAACAACTGCAGTACCATTAATTCCAATTGAATCGATATTTTTTCCACTTTGGAGTTGTTCGATAATGGGTCTTGCCACATCTCTTCCAATCGCAAAATACTGGTCGGCAGCCTTATAAACGGCATAGTTTATTGCAACTACCTTCCCATTTTCATCAATTAATGGACCACCAGAATTCCCGGGATTTATCGTCGCGTCATGCATTATGACCGATTCGACTGATGCCCAGTTGGTCTCACCATTAGCGTTCTCTTTGGACACGATACCCTTCGTCAAGGTGTATTCGGGTTCACCAAGCGGGAATCCAGCTGTAAAGACTTCCAAACCTACCTCAATTGGTCCGTTATACCACTCCAGGAAAGAGAAACCTTCCCCATCAATATCAATTACAGCCAGGTCCGAACATTCCGAAACCCCCAAGACGCGGGCATTATAAGATTGCGAAGTATCCCCCCCTATCCAAACCTGGAGCTTGGCAGCACCAGTAACGACATGGTTATTTGTGACCGCAATTCCGGAGGGATCAATAATAAACCCAGAACCTCGACCCGCACCACTGTATTCTCCAAATTCGGGGTCCACAAATGTTCCCTGGGCTTCAATTTGAATTACTGCCTCTCTGGCATCCTGGTAATTGGAAACAGCACCCGAAGCAACCGGTTTCTCGACCTCTGCCACAGGTTCATCCGCTTCTTCCACCTGCTCGGTAGGTACTTCGGTTTTCTCTTCATCTCCACCCCCTAAACTACAGGCAAGCCCAATAAAAAGGATAAAAATAACTAACCAGACAAGGAATGACCAAGGACGCTGTTTCATTTTTTTTTCTCCTAATTGATGACGATTACACAGTGGATTTTATTAGTTTACCACGGATTTTATATAGCGATCAATTATTACCCGAGTTGTCGAAAATGCCAGTGGTGGGATCTCACCAAGGGAGAAAAATCTTGTCCCGTCGACATCATCTCCCGCGCGCAACTCACCCCCCAATATTTCTCCTCGATATAAAATGAGAATATGAGCACCTCGAGGATGTTCTTGACGGTGGATCACATCCAAAAGCTGAACAATTCCTATTTTTAAACCTGTTTCTTCCTCACATTCCCTTTCTGCTGCCTGAGCAGGAGATTCCCCTGCATCAACAAACCCAACTGGAAGTGTCCAAAATCCTTTCTTGGGTGTATTAGCCCTCCGAACCAACAATACCTGGGAATTTTTCTGGATCAAAACTCCAGCAGCCACTTTTGGGTCAGGGAAAAAAATCCAATCACAAGAGGGACAAACTGGTCTTACCTTCCCCACTCTATCCTTCAACACCAGCAATGAACCGCAACGTGGACAATATTTCACATCTTCAGCTAACATTTCTACCTACCAAATAGAAATACACTGCCAAAATTCCACCGCCTAAAGCGATTAATCCTAATAATATTTCAAAGAAACGAAACACCTGCTTCTTCCGGTTTGTAGTCAATTCCGCATTGTCGATTTCCCTGGTTATTTGCTCAGCTTGTTCTGACTGGAGTATTTCACCGTCTTCCGCTAACCTTTCTTCTTGTTTGGTGCTTTCAAGGGACTCCTCACGAACAGCCGTACTGGAAATCCCAAGTTCCTGATTAGAATTAACTTCTCCAAGAGAAGCCGTAGCTACTGTAGAAGAGCCTACCAATGACGTTCCTCCTTCCACTTCAGGAGTACCTTCTGCCACAGCAACTTCGGTCGCTGGAATATCCATCGTTAAGTTATATTTTTCCGGCTCAGCTTCAGCCAATAGTTCAACCTCGCTAAGCACGGTTATTGACTCTTCAACACTGAAAGTGTCAGATTCAGTAGAGGAGGGATATCTTTGTTCCTCACTAGGTGCACCTTTTAATAACTCTTCCGATGACACCATCGCTTCAGGAATTTCCTCCATTAAGGCTGTTGGTAAGTTTTGAGCTTCCATTGGATGTGCTTCAGAATCAGGAAGTTCAATTTCCCCTTTCTCTTGGATCATAACCATCTGTGGTACAGCCTCAGGCGTTTTTACTTGCCCAGGAAGATTAAGAAAATCACCCACAAGTATGAGAATTAACAAAAAACTGGCAATCGCTGATACCATGCGAAAGCGAAAAAAGTTCTTCATTACCTCTATCCGAGGTTGACAAATCATCTCTCGCGTCAAGGCGAAATTCCTTGGCGACTTTATTTTTGGCATGGTTTGTAAAATTTTTTTCGTTCGACTTAGCTCAATAAGCGCCGTGTGCAGTTCCGGTTCATTTTGCAATCGTGCGTCAAGACGAATGCGCTGTCGATTGGAAAGCTCATTATCTAAATAAGCGCAAAGCAATTCCTGGTCTTTCAAAGAAATCTGCAAATTCATCATTAAATCTCAACCTCAAGACGAAATGCAGCAGGCAAAAGTTCCCTAAAACCTTCTAAACAATCACGAAGACGATTTCGAGCGCGGGCCAATCGACTTTTTACCGTGCCTAAAGGGGTACCCATAACCGCCGCAGCTTCCGAGTAATCCATTCCTTGAATATCGACCAGGATAATCGAGGTCCGAAAATCAATAGACAGATTATCAAGGCAGTGTTGGATCGCTTCCGAAAGTTCTACTCGGGCAGCGAAATCCTCCGGAGATTCTCGAGGGTCCGCGATCCAATAGGGGGATTCTATTTCCTCATTATTGTCAGTATTGGGATTCAACGGTACAGAAGTCCGACGTTTTTGTCGCCGAATTTCATCATAACAGGCATTGGTCACTATCCGAAGCAACCAGGACTGAAAAGAACCTCCGCGATAGGTGTGAATTTTCCTATAAGCGGAAATAAAGGCTTCTTGAGTAGCATCGGAAGCACTGGAAGCCTCGCCCATAACTCGGTAAGCCTGATTATAAACTTTATCCTGGTAAGCCAATACGAGAAGGTTAAAGGCATCCAGGTCACCCCCTCTTGCCGCTTTAATTAATCCAGCTTCATCCATGCAATAAATTATATATTATTTAACAAAAAACAACTCTACTTTTTCCTTGTTTAATTTTCCTTCATTTTGAAACCAGTGTCCTTTGCAATAGCCAAGGTTTTTTCCATCCATAGTAATCATATTGTTGCTGATTTTGCCTGATCCACAAAATGCAAAAAGATTATCGAACATATTTGCGTCTTAATTTAAATATTATTAAAGCATATTAATCTCCTAAAGGCATCTATAACTTGCGATTTGCCGTAAAGGCGGTTAAAATCTTGGAAAAACAATCCCAGCCTGGAGCAACAATGGATAAAGTCCCTGGATTATATGGGATCACCTGGGGAAAATATTTGTTCTGGGAAAAAATTTGTTTGGTTTTGAGCTGCATACAATTGCTTTTACTTCGATAGGTTTCCTTAGGAAGATTTCAATTTTTGAGTATAAAATATGAATAAAAAGATCTTAACCATCTTAATCGGTCTCGTTGTTGTCTTCTGTATCCTTATTAGTGCCGCAAGTATTCTCTCTGCCTTTCTTTTGTTACGAGAACCAGAAACCCTGACGACAGTAAATGATGCGCCAACCCCAATTCCAACCCAAACGACCTCGACAGAAACCTTGGAAACCGGGGAGGATGATGTTAGCATCACAACCGATATCTCTCCTGAGATCCAGGTTGAAATGGAACTCATCCAACGTCAAGTCATCGCAGAGCGAGGCTTGGAAGCTACTGGTATCTTTACACGAGTTTTATATACAAAAGAACAACTTAAACAACATCTCATCGAAGACTTTGAAGAAGATTACGACCCCATAGAAGAAAAAGAGTCCGCCATTGTACTTGATGTGTTTGGTTTATTAAATGCTGATTTTGATTTATATAATTTTTACCTGGAGTTGCTATCTGAACAAATCGCAGGTTTCTATGATAATGAGACCAAAGAAATGGTTGTTATATTGGGGGAGGGATTTAACGGACCACAACGACTGACATATGCTCATGAATATACCCATGCGCTCCAGGACCAGAACTACGATATTAAATATGGATTAAATTACAACGACGATGACTGTGAGTTAGATACAGAACGCTGTGCTGCCATTCAGGCATTGTTGGAAGGAGATGCCAGTTTGAGTGAGCTCATTTGGTTTCAGGAACATGCCACCATCGAAGATCAGAGTGAAATCCTCTCTTTTTATGGAGATTTGGACAGCCCAATCCTAGACTCAGCTCCTGCATTTATTACCGAAGACCTTCTTTTTCCCTATAATTTCGGTTACACGTTTGTAGATTATCTTTACCAGCGAGGTGGTTGGGATGCAGTCGACCAGGCATTTGCATCACCACCTGTCACTACAGAACAAATACTCCACCCAGAGAAATACCCTGATGACCTTCCTATCGATGTTCCAATCCCGGATTTGCTGCCTCAGCTAGGAGAGGACTGGCAAGAGATCGATCGAAATATTATGGGTGAATGGTATATTTACTTAATCCTCGCTCATGGACTCGAAGAAAAGGCGCGCATATCAGAAACGCTTGCAGAAGATGCCGCAGAAGGTTGGGGAGGTGACACTTATGCCGTCTACTATAACCAAGACCTGAGTTCAACTGCAATGGTGTTCAGGACCATCTGGGAATCATCAATTCAGGTAGATGAGTTTATCAATGCTTTTATAGCCTATGCAAAAGGACGTTTCGGAAGACCAGTTGAAGAAACAACAAATTTCGTCGCCTGGGAAATCGGAGATGAGGTTCATACGCTTCATATCGATGGAATATATACCACCTGGATATCAGCCCCTGATTTGAACCTGGCTACAACAATATGGGATGCCATCCAGGATAAATGAGGATATGCGGTCAAATTTCTCGAATGAAAGAACACATAAAAAATTGCAGTGTAAACCTCTTATGGAATAAGATTTTTCAATCAGGTTTTTTTCGTAAAACAATATAATAGAAGAGGCAGAAATGATCGAAAAGGCTTTCCAAGATTATTATCCAGATAAATGGAGCTACTGTTATGGATGCGGTCGGTTAAACGAACAAGGCTTACAGATTAAATCCTATTGGGATGGGGAAGAGTCGGTATGCAAATTCCAACCCAGACCCTCGCATATTGCTATTCCCGGATATGTATATGGCGGACTCATCGCTTCACTGATTGATTGCCATGCAACCGGAACAGCAGCAGCTGCGATTTACAGGTATGAGAATCGCCCCATGGGGTCTCAACCTGATGTTCGTTTTGTTACAGCATCATTAAAAGTCGACTACCTCCGACCAACCCCAATTGACAATGTCCTAGAATTGCGTGGGCGAGTAAAGGAAATTAAACCACGGAAAGTAATTGTGGAGATTAACCTGATGGCAAAAGGGGAAATCACAGCTAAGGGTGAGGTAATTGCCGTTATGGTTCCGGAGGACATGTTTTGACCTTCAAAATTATCATAACACTATCCCCTTAGTGGAAATTCCCATCACAATCAGAATTTGACCATTTTAGTGGTAGCTTAATCAGATCTGCTATCTTTGATCCAATAAATAGATAACAACAATAATTATCAATAATGACGACGAAATTAGACATTCCTCGGATCAAAGCATTGTGTTTCGACATTGATGGCACACTAAGCGATACTGATGATCAGTTTGTGTTAAAAATCGTGCGCTGGCTTACTCCGTTAAGATTTTTGTTTCCAAAGAAGGACCTTCATCCATTCGCCAGAAATTGCGTGATGAGGACCGAAACACCGGGAAATTTCCTCTACGGAATCCCAGATCGTCTAGGCATTGATGATGAATTAACCGCTTTAGGGAATTATATCTACGAAAAAGGCATCGGGAAATCAATTAAACCGTTTATGCTGATCCCTGGTGTAATTAAAACATTAGAACTCTTATCAGTTCGATACCCTTTGTCTGTGGTCAGCGCTCGTGGAGAACGGAGCACCCAACTTTTTTTGGATCAATTTGATCTCAACAGGTATTTTCAGGCTATCGCTACAGCCCAAACATGTGAACATACCAAGCCTTATCCAGACCCTATACTTTGGGCAGCTCAGGAAATGGGGGTTGCTCCTGAAAATTGCCTGATGATTGGGGATACAACCGTCGATATTTTCTCTGCTCGTGCTGCAGATGCTCAATCCGTTGGTGTATTATGTGGTTATGGAGAGAAGCGAGAACTCGAGAATGCTGGTGCCAACCTGATCATTGATCACACTGCCTTGCTAACAGATATTCTATCAAACGAATTATTGGGGAAATAATTAAGAATAACGCGTATTTATTATTTCTTGGATTCAAGTCTCAAGTGCAACCAGGTAATATATGAGAAAATACCATTGA
>CAZTJD010000028.1:0-35083 GCA_964613985.1 uncultured Anaerolineales bacterium | reverse complement strand
TTTTCGCTACCCTTCCCTCCAGAACGGAACAAGGTTCCTTACCATCTGCACCGTAATCCTCTGCCTTTAATTCATATCAATCAATTTTTACTAGCTGGCATTAAAAGCGATTGCAATAGTCCTTGACTATTTGATGGTAAAAGGAATCATCCTCACTGGCATCAACGCACACAGAAAGTTTCCCAAGGATCATCACGCTAGTGCTGAAAGTACCGCATAAATCATGAGGGGTGTCCCCAACACTACCAGCGAAACCAGTTGCCATGCGAATTGTCTGGGTTTCTAATTGACGATGTACGAACCCGTTTACAGCAAGCATTACCGCCTCGGATCAATGATAGCCATGCCCGAGTAATTCGCATGATAGTTTTGCGACTGAATATTCATCTATGATATGGCCTCTTTTTATTCAAGATGGCAGCTATTCCCCTACAACTCCGGGGTTGGCAAAGGTCCTCCCATATTTTCCATAGCAACCTGAAGATGTTCATTCGCCAATGCGATGGAATCGGCAGCGGCCAACAAACTTACCGAATTGTCGCCTGCTTTATCCGCCCAGCGGCGGAATTCACCCTCGTGTTCAGCGTTGTGTTCTATCCAATGAGGGATCATTACTCTCAATTTATCAATCTCGTTCATTTTTCGATATCTCCTGGTTCTAATGCTTCTAATAGGATCTGGTTCTTGATTAAATCTATTTTTTTGATGACAGCGGGGATAATCCGAACCGGTTCAAAAAGTTTCACGAGGCGAACACCTTCTGAAACCGGTTCAACCAACATGACATCTTCCATTATTTTTTCACCATCCAAATATATTGCTGCCTGACACATACTTATACCTCCTTGGTAAATCCACTTTACGATGAACGAGTCATAACTGATGTGCTTTGTAAAGCTTGAATCACCTTATCCGTTATCGATTCAAACTCATCTCCATAATAATTTTCAACCTCTCCTTTATCACACAATGTTGCGATCTTGGTATCCAAAGGCAATCGTCCCAACATGGGTATACCGATAGACCGTAAAGTCTCATCGGTTCGACTACTACCGAAAACATGTATCTTGGCACCACATTCCGGGCAAATAATATGACTCATATTCTCAACCAATCCAATCAAGGGCACCCCGATATGAACCGCCATATTTGCTGCTTTACGCACGACCATGCCAGCAAGATCTTGGGGAGAAGTAACTAAAACAACACCATCCAAAGGGAGCGACTGCATTACTGTCAATGCAGCATCCGCTGTTCCTGGTGGGAGATCAACAATTAAATAATCGAGGTCACCCCACAAAATATCGCGCCAGAATTGCTCAATGGCTTTACTGATCAATGGACCACGCCAGACCACCGGTTGGTCCGTATCTGGCAAGAGTAGATTAATGGACATGATTCTAATGCCTGTATTGGATTCGACCGGTAAAATTCCCTCAGCAACCTGTGTAGGGTGATGTTGAGCGCCGAAAACCTTGGGTATGCTTGGTCCAGTTATATCCGCATCAAGTATCCCAACTTGAAGGCCTCGCCTTTGTAAAGCTGCTGCAAGCAAGGCAGCAACGGATGATTTACCAACACCTCCTTTACCACTCATCACAGCAATTATATAATTAATGGCTCTACTCACCCTAGGACGACTCATCGCTATCCTGGAAATGCTTGTAAATTTACTCTTTTGATCCTCATTCATTTCTACCGGAACAACTTCAACTTCCAAGAATTCCCCACTCTTTTCAATCGCTTGCTCAATCAATATAATCAACTGCTCCTTAATGGGGACGTTCAGATTCGGTAATGCCAAGTTCACTTCGACACGTCTTTCTTTGACGGTGGCACTTTGAATCATTCCCAACTCAACCAAAGTTGTATTCGGCATTTCTGGATGCTCAACCACGCGCAACACATCCATTACAGTTTTCTGTGAAAGGTCGTTCGACATCATTCATCTCCTATTTTATGTTTCCATTGGCCTGGTGAAGTCACCTGGCTTTTTTCTTTATCAGGAAAGTTGGAGGTAGCTGCACCCCAAAAGCGGACGCCATACCGTTCAATCACCCTTGCTTTACCACTATTTTCTAATTCGGTGAGGATCGTCTTTACTGAATCCGGAGACCAATAGGTCAATGTATCCAACATTTCATCTTCCCGCATCGGATGTCTCGTGATTATCCCAACGACCGCGTCAACGAGTGAATCGGATCCTCTCAAATCAAAGGTACCACTAATTGGATGAACAATTTTGGCAATACTGCCTAAAATAGCTTGGGCGCGTAACAGACCCTCCTCGTCTGGGGCCTGAACCCATGTCTCTACCGGCGGTCGGCTTGGAATGTTAATATGTACCTCGTCTGGACGTATCTTCTGCAAAGTCAAGGCAATGTCTTTCAATGCATCTTCCGTATCGTTCAAGCCTTGCACCAACATCACCTCAACCCACAATTTACCGCTATATTTTCCTCGAAAAGCGATAAGGCCATCCACCAAACGATTAAAGGTGATTTCTGGATGGGGACGGTTAATTTTCCGATACAACCAGGCTTCTCCTGCATCCAGAGAGGGCAAAACTGCATCAGCCATTAACAATGCCTGCCGGACTTCGGGTAAATACAACAAGGATCCATTGGTAATAACAGCAACAGGGATTTGAGTGTATGATTTTACTTTACGGATTAAGCAGCCAATATCCGCGTATAGAGTCGGTTCTCCTGAGCCAACAACAGTTATCCAATTAATTTCACCATTCTGATGAGAATCAACTGAGTGCTTTACTTGATCGAGAATATCCTCTCGAGGAATAAAGGGTCGCCGTTCATTCGTTAACGGTACGGTCCGGCCTAACTGGCAATAAACACAATTCCAATTGCAGGTTTTCAAAGGAATAGGATCAATTCCCAACGATTGTCCTAATCTACGAGAGGGGACCGGACCATAAACGTACTTCATTTTCGCCATGCAATGATTCCTTTCATACTACTTAATTAATCGTCTCCTCCTCAGGTGTAGGGGGACCCGATAAATCAAACACGATGCGAAACTCATAAGATATGCAGCATTCGCACATCCCCATTCCTCATATTTGCAAATGACAAAGATACCGACGATTATAACCAAACAAGCCAGAGAACTTGCTAAAAAAACCGGGATGAACGAATAGATGTCAATTCTACGATCACATCTCCAAAATCATTTTTCGAATGTTCCAATGGGGACTCTCACCATTTCACCATTCTCGTTCTGGATAACCTGGTAAAGATCATCTAACGACTCAATGCGATCGATAAATAAGACCCCTTCCAAATGATCAATCTCGTGATGAACGACTACCGCATCAAAGCCTTCAAAAAAACGATCAACTGGATTAGCATCCTGATCAAGGGAAGAGATTATCAGTCTGTGGGGACGAATTGTTTCCCCGTACAAACCTGGAAAGCTTAAACAGCCATCAAAATCTTTCTGTTGATCAGAGGCTTCCAGGATCTTTGGATTGATTAAGGCAGTAGGTGGTCCTGGCTCAGGACTCTCTTCGTCACCTCCCAAACGGACAACGACCACACGTTTATGCTGGTTGATCTGTGGCGCCGCCAAACCGATCCCATTATCATTGGCAACCAATGTATCTTTGAGGTCATTAATCAAATTCTTTACACTACGATCTACTCGTTGGACAGGTTCACTCTTTTTCCGAAGCAAATCTTTATGTTGTGAATACAAAAGGATTCTACGGACAGCCATCAATATACTCCAATAAATTATCCAATACGAGTTGAACTTCTCCTTCAGCTAGATTCGATCGAAGAGGCTCACCTTTCAGCCAAGCCATGGAGATCGTGGGATACTCATGGATACAACCAAGAGGGGTAATATCACTCTCGAGTAGCTTTTCTCGCAAATAACTTTCTGTATCGGGGTCAGGAACTTTATTCAAGACAAAAAACACGTCTTTGATCTTCGCTTCTAAAAAAATCCTGTTCGCTGTATTTATCAAATCGGGGGATTCCAGGTGTGCGGTGGCTGGAAGTGAATCCGCCTTAATATCCTGGATCATTTTATCCATATCAGCTGCTATTTTCACCGATGCAGTTGTCGGATCGACAATCACTACCGCGCAATCTAAACTGGTCACCGCGCCCCGAGCAGTATCTTCAAACCCTGCTTTAAAATCAATCAGCAAGACTGGTTCTACATCTTGATTATGGACAACCAAATCACGAGCTATCTTGGAGATTGGTCCATCACAACCAGCGCCAGGACCGTATTTTGCGATTTTTCCTGCAATCAAGAAATAGATACCATCAGAATCACGTCTATAACCTTGAATGTCCGGTTGGGTCAAATTGATTTCTGAATCTTCCAGGTGGGTGGGATCATCTACGGGGCAGGTTACCTTCCCACCGCGAAAAACTATTCCGCCAAAAAAATCCAACAGATCTTTAGGCGGTGAATCAAATCCAAAAGCTTGGAAAAGACCTTCGTTGGTGGAATCAGCATCCAAAACACAAACTGGATAACCATAAGAACGGAGCACTTTTGACAAGAGTACTACAAAGGTACTTTTCCCAGAACCTCCCTTCCCAAAGACGCCAATACGCTTTCCATTTAATTTTTCATTCTTTGCTTGCATTTATACCTCCAGAAATGGGAGTAAAACTGTTAGCATTCCATGTCATTCATGATACGCTACTCTCACGAATATCCAAGACTTTCTCTACATAAGGTTTAATCGCGTTTTCCAACCCATGGATAGATATTCCTTCTACTTTCATCGTGATTTCGCGGTTTTCGGAACTCTCTCCTAAGAAAGTTCCGAGGGTGAGTATATTCCCCCCTTCATCAAATATGGCTTTAGTAAGTTGAAATAGCTCCTCTGGCAGATTAGGGACGAGACAGGTCAAACGTACGCCAGCCTGGCGGGCACCTAATAACTCCAAGAAAATTTTAAAAAGATCAGTCTCGGTTATTATACCAACGAGCTTATTATCTCGAACCACTGGCATCCCGCCAATCTTGTTGTCTACCATAACTCGAGCTGCCTCCTCCAGAGGTGCATCTTCATGGATAGTGATAACATCTTTTCTCATAATATCCTTTACTGTTATCTTGCTCAGAAGATAATTGACTTCATAAATACTCAAGCTGGTTGCTGGAGAGGGTGAGGCGTTGAGAATATTTTTTTCAGAAATGATCCCCAGCAGGTGCCCACGGCTATCAACTACTGGAAAGCGACGAACCACTTCTTTCTTCATTAATCGATGTGCATCCCAAATTGGTATATCGGGGAGGATGGTAATAACAGGACAAGACATTCTTTCTTTGACTAACATTTCTCTTTCTCCTTGCTAAAACATACGCATTATGCTTGCATGCACTTATTCGACCTTCTCCCAGCTTAAAAGCAAACTTTTTGCGATGCGATAAGGCGACTCTCTGGATGAGGATTTCAGTAACGCATCAATTAACGGATTTATTTTTTCTCGAATCTTCGGGGATGTGACGTTATTTAATGTATGAAATGCAGACCGCCGCAAAGGCTCATTCATATCATTCTTTAGCAGAATGGTGAGTGTCGCTTGCACGCCTTTTTCTCCTATCTGGCTGAGCACATTTGCGGTAGTCCAGCGTACGACATAATTTTCATCCAGTAGACCTTCGGCGAGGGTCAGTACAGCCCGGGAATCTCCGATTTGACCTAAACCGTGGGCAGCTTCCCAACGAATATGGCTATCTGCGTGATTTAGAGCCTCTGACCAGACCGATTCAGCCATCGAACCAAGATTTTGCAAGGCGCGACGAGCTTCACGGTGGAGTTTACCTCGATCGCTGATAAGTGCTTTCATAAGCGGTACAGCACAATCTTTATTACTTATTTTGGAAAGCGCTTTAACGGATCGGAGCTTCCAGTTTTTGCTACCATGATCTATGATCTCAGACAATACTGGGATCGACCCGGGATCACAACGCAAGCCTAACAAATAAGCAGCAGAATAACGTAAGAGATATTTGGGGGAAACAAGCCCTTCCCTTAGAACAGTATCCTTGATCGCTCCTTCCCGGTCATTTTCATCCTGGACAAGAACTTCTACAATGGCTTGATCAAACTTTTCCCTCACCACAGGATCCGATTGCCAGTAACGGTGAAGTTGATCATCCCAGCAATGATTTGCCAGATAAAAAAGCAAGTGATCCCATATCACCGGATCATTTAAGTCACGGAGGGTTTCTTGTAATACCTTGCAGCGTTGCGAGTTTGCAGAACACAAATCATCGAGAATCATATCCAACGCGTTTAAGCTAAGTGCGAATGCTCGATTGATCATTAGCGCTTCTTCAGGATGGCGTATAAAAAATTTATTTTCCATCACCACACTCAGTAAAAATATGCAATCGTTTCGCTATCGTCTATCTTTAAATCAAGGTCCAACCTTTATCACTGTGAAAACCCTCGACCATAGAACCAAAAATACTCTCACCCGAACAAATAATTTCTATCATGGTTAACGAGATCCCAGTTCTTTACCCTACCTGATCGTGAACATGCAAAATAAAAATTTATGTCAGATGGGGGAGAATTTTAAGCCAAAAATTTTACAGATAAAACGGGTAGATTAATCCAATACGATCGCTTAACCGGATAGGGATTGCGATTCTCTTTCCAACTAACATACCTGTTAACAATCCAATTGTCATCCGCTTGATGATGATCTTTAATTCAACAAAATTAGAATACTGAAACGGTTTCTTGCACTCAATTTGCTGATAGAAACAACAACATTTGTTGAATGAATCCCAGCATTTGTCGTAAATCTAATTAGCTATGCTAAAATGAAATAAGAAAGGTTCCGGTGCCTTTGATGGTTGAAAAAAAATGCGTTAGATTAAGAAAATCGCCTCAACTCGCCCTGTTCATCGAAAATCTTAAAGATGAGATTATTTTGGATTGGGTCAATCGTATCCAACAAATATCAGATTCACATTATCAACATTACACACAGGATGAATTATTGACCTGGGTATCGCAAGAGTTGGAGGGGATGATCCAATCTTTTTCTTCAGGATCATGCCAGGTCCTTGAGAACTATCTATCAGAAATTATTTTTTCACGTTTAGAAGAGGGATTCTCTATTTATGAAGTAACTGAAGCACTGCTGCTTGTAAAAGAAGCTATCTTCCCTGTTCTGATGCAAAATTTTCCCAACAATACGTTTTTCGTTACCCAGTCAATCGACCAAATAGACATTTGCTTGCGATATATGATCCATTATTTTGGATATTTATTCTCAGAGGCTACCCATCGGAGATTGGTAGACGAAACGAATAAACGACTGATTGAAGGTGAAAGTATTAAACGGACAATGTCCGCTTTATTACAAAAACTAACCCTAGACGAAGTTTTAGAAATCGTATGCACAGAAGCGAGGCAGTTGACCAGCGCTACTGGCAGCGCAGTCCTGCTATTAGATGATGAATGGCTTCAGGTTACTTTCAGTTCAGGAAACCCCTTACCTGCTTTACAACGAATACCAGTTGAAGGTTCATTAGCTGGTCTGGTAATCCGGGAAGGGCAACCAATCCTTCAAAATTCGCTGAATAACCAGTTTCAGGCTTATCACCGAAATCCGGATTTAAATTCATTACTCGTAATCCCACTCTTTCTTGAGGGTTCAAGCATTGGCGTAATTGATGTTGTTAATAAGCCGGGGGGATTCACAAATGATGATATCCGTATTTTGAACCTGTTTGCGGACCAAGCTGCTATCGCCATAGAGACTTCTCGTCTACACCAAAAAGCAGAGCAATTAGCCATCCTTAATGAACGCCAAAGATTGGCTCGCGATCTACATGACTCGGTTACACAGACGATGTATAGCTTATCCCTTTTCACAAATGCAACACAGAAAGCATTGTTAGGAAATCGAGTGGAAAATGCGCTGAACAATTTAAACGAGGTCCAGCAACTGGTACGTGAAGCAATGTTGGATATGCGCTTGTTGATATTTGAATTACACCCTCCAATTTTACAGGAAGAAGGGTTGGCTACAGCCTTACGAACACGCCTGGAGTCTGTTGAAGCGCGATCCGGTATTCACACCGAATACAATGTAATAAATGAAAGAAGACTAGATCTAGAAATCGAAACAGAGGTATATCGTATCGCGCAAGAGGCACTTACGAATGTGGTAAAACATTCTGGAGCTAACTATGTTAGTGTGTCCTTATCTTATTACCCAGATGAATTTAAACTTGAAGTGCAAGATAATGGGATAGGTTTTGATTCTGAGTTAATAATTCAAAAAGGTGGTTTGGGACTAAAAGGAATGCGAGAGCGAGTACGAAAGATGAATGGTACATTTAATATTGAGAGCACTTCTAATACTGGCACGAAATTGGAAGTGATCCTTAAAATATAATTTGGAGGTATCTCGTGAGTCACCCATTAATACGTGTTTTAATTGTGGACGATCATGCAATCGTTCGCAAAGGAGTAAGGGCTTTATTGGAAGAGATAGAGGATATCGAGGTTGCCGGGGAAGCAGCTAATGGCATGGAAGCAGTGGATAAATCAAAAGACCTAAAACCTGACATAATCCTGATGGATTTGGAAATGCCAGTTATGGATGGGGTTGAAGCAATCAAACAAATCAAATCACAACAAGAAGGAGTCCGGATAATTGCTTTAACCAGTTTCGCAACGGATGATAAAGTCTTTCCAGCGATCAAAAATGGTGCACTTGGATATTTATTGAAGGATTCCGAACCGACAAAACTTTTAGAGGCAATCAGGAAAGTTTTTCGAGGAGAACCATCCCTGGCACCAACCATTGCAAGAAAAGTTTTAAATGAATTCAGCCGCTCCCTTAGGCAACCCAACTCCCCTGAATCCCTTTCTAAAAGGGAACTAGAAGTATTAGGTTTGGTTGCGAAGGGATTAAATAACCAGGAGATAGCGGATCGATTAGCAATTGCTGAAGTGACTGTTCGAACCCATGTTAGCCACATTTTAGGCAAATTACATCTAGCTAACCGTGTGCAAGCAACTCTTTATGCATTAAGAGAAGACATCGTTTCATTAAGAGACGACGAAACAGCCCCCCAGGATTCCACATCTATTTTGTGAGTCCATAGCCCAAACCTGGAACGGATTGAATATAAACCGGCTCTGATGGGTCTGGTTCTATTTTAAACCGCAAGCGGTGCACTAGCTGTCGAACCATATCTCGGTCCGCGCCAGCCGGTCCCCAGACATGGTCAATAATTATCTCAAAGGTCAACACCTGTCCTGGGTTCATCATCAGACATTCTAACAAGCGATACTCTAAGGCAGTTAATTGAATTGGGGGCGTTTTATTGCTACAAATCACTTCTCGTTTTCCAGGGACCAACTGCAAATCTCCAACACAAATATCAACTGGTATTGATCGGTTCCCTACTCTCCGCAAGATTGCTTTTGCCCTGGCAACAAGCTGGCGAGGGCTGAAGGGTTTAACCACATAATCATCTGCGCCTATCTCCAGTCCATTAACAATGTCGTCCTCCTCCCCACGAACAGTCAATAACAGAATCGGTGTCTGGGATGTCGCTCGAATGCGACGACAGACTTCAAACCCATCAATTTTTGGCATGTTTACATCTAAAACAACCAGGTCTGGGTTTTCTTCAGAAAACCGTTTCAGACCCATCTCACCATCATAAGCTAAAAGTACATCTAACCCCTCCCGTCGTAAGGTGAAGGCGACTACATCCGCAAGCACCCTGTCATCATCTACAACTAATACTTTCATGATCTATCCCTAATAACAGGTAGTGTAAACCAAAAAACAGATCCACCCTTAGGATTATCATCCACTCCAACTTTTCCCCCATGTGCTTCAACGATTGCCTTGACAACCGACAATCCCAAACCAGCGCCTGACGGAGAAGGATGATCGTCCTTAGTGGGAAAAACGAAACGCCTGAACAGATTCTCACGTACCTCGCTGCTAATTCCCACACCCCGGTCAATCACCTCGATCCGGGCTTCACCATCGGTTTTCGTCACTTTGAGTCCGATTTCCGCATCTGCTGGACCGTATTTAATGGCATTGCTGATCAAATTAACCAAAACCTGGATACTTCGGCGTGAGTCAGCTCGAACAATAGGAATATCTACAGGCAGATCCAGCGCTAATCGTTGACCATACTTGTCCAATAGCGGTCGCATGGTCTCAATGGAGTCTGCGATAATCTTCCCCAGGTCTGCAGCTCTTGGGGAAATTCGGAAATGTCCGGCTTCTATGCTAGCACTTTCAAGCAGGTTGTCAACAAGGGTCTGCAATCCCAGGATCCCAAGATGTAGTGAAAGCAGTAGCTCATTTATTTCGGCATGGCTTAACTCAGGGGATTGGTCGAGCAACAACTCGATGGAAGCAGCCAATGCGGAAAGTGGTGTACGAAACTCATGGGCTACATTTGCAATAAAATGACCTAAAAGACGATGTACGGCTTCCTCTTCAGAAATATCACGAAATACCAGTGCGATCTCAGCTAAGGCGACATCCGTAGGTACAAGCTCAGCCCTGGTAATCGCCAAGGAGGCTTGTTTCCCGTCAGCTAATAAAACATCCACTTTAGCCCGTTTGCCTGGTGCGGGGATCATCTTAATAAAAGATTCTCTTTCAAATACAGGGTGAAAGACCTCCTCACAAGCCTTTCCCAACACCTCGTTCTGAGACCAACCGGTTATTCGTTCAGCACCATGGCTGAAAAATGTGATTTGGCCCTCCGTATCCAGGGTAACAATCCCCTCAACAATCGAAGCTAAAAGGTGCTCACTCCAATCACGCTCTGATTGTAAAGAGGTAAGTATATGAAGAAGATCCGTTCGTGCTCCCTCTAATGCCTGAGCAACCTGGGCTATCTCTAAAACAGGAATATCTGTTTTGACAGGCTGTTGGAACTCTCCCAATTTAAAGGTCTCTGCTGAACCGGCTAATATTTCCAGGGGTCGACTTATCTGACGTGAGAAGGAAACGCCTACTAAGGATACTAACACGACAATCCCTATAATTGCAGCGACCATCCACATTGCCATATTCCTTTGAACCAACACAATATCCGTAATATTGATAGCAACCTCAGCATTCAAGCTGGATTCATCTAGAGGGATACGTGTCGCGTAATACTTCTCTCCTAGAATTTGATAACGATAGAATTCTGATGTCTGGTTTTTTTGTATACCGCCTATCTCTTGTATCGCCTCACGATCACGGCTCGATAAAAAACTTGTCGCTACAAGGGTTTCTCCGATAAAAATCGAGTGTTCAAGCCCCGTTTCCGCGCTTATCTCAGAAACAAATTTATTATCAAGTTGCTTGCAAACGAATACCTTTCCAAGATATCCTGTTTCATCCTGAATGGGCTGGTTTGCTGCTATATAAACAATGGGAACACTCAAATCATACTGGTAATTGTTGCCTTGCCATCCATCACAGAGCAAATCCGGAAGCGATTCATCCGTCGATACCAAAATTTCATTAGAAGGATCACAAACCACGATGCAAGAAAGATCAGCACCTTTCCTTAAAGTATCCAAATAAGCTAAGAGTTCCAATGGATCACCTGATAGGAGTCCTTTTAGGGTCGGACGTTGTGCTGTTAGCACAGCTAGATTTTGTATTTCCTGGACATCAGTTTCAAAAAGTGCGGTCGTAACCCGCTGTCCTTGTTCCACCTGAGCCTGGGCCTGTCGATCAAGTTGACTCTCAAGAATCCAAATCGCAGGCAGACCTACTGTCACTGCAGTTAGCAATACAACCAAAATCAGGATACCAAGTACCCTGGCTGAAAATTTAATTGGAAAAAATCGTGGATGTGTCAAGCTCTTTACCTATGAACTGAGAACAATCGGGGAAATATTTAAATGTAGAATTTATCCCGATCAACTTCTTCTCGCAGAACATGCAATTCCTTTTCGCTTGGTGGTGGATTTTTCATCACTTCATCGGCGATCAAAAGCTCAAAGCCAGTATTCGCAATCACTTCATCTACAGATACCCCGGGCTGAGTACTTAGTAGGATCATGTGCTTATTTTGGGGATGGTAACCCAGGACGGCTAAATTCGTCACCACTCGATAAGGTCCTGTTCGGGGTGGTAATCCAGCGGCTTCACGTGCACCGGGACCATCCAGGTAGCCTGGCGTAGTAATAAAATCCACCTTCTCAACAAAACGACGTTTATCATGGCGCATGATAGCGATGGTTCGCCAGCAATGAGACCCGACATCATTGCCACCTCCACTCCCCGGCAGGCGCACTTTTGGATGATCATGTTCCCCGATTACTGTTGAGTTGAGATTGCCATAGGGATCAATCTGAGCTCCTCCCAAAAAACCATATTCAATAAAACCGCGCTGGGCAGTCTCAACAATATCTAAGATCCCTGAAGCTGCCACTGCCTTATGAAAAGTCCGTCGTTCTCCAACAGCCAGTGGCAAATCATCCAGTATTGCTCCTGTCCCACCAAATTCAAAAATGCAGACAAGGTTGGGGGCGTGCATTTTTTGAGCTAACGCTCCTGCCAACATAGGGATCCCAGTTCCAATAAAAGCTGTCGTGCCGTTTTCCATCAGACGAGAAGCCGTACAAATTAATAATTCGGTTGGGTTGTATGCCATTTCGTTCATCTCGAAACTCCCAAATTGGTTAATATCCTTCTTTAAGGGGTTTTTCGCCGGGAAATTCCTTCGATTCTCGCGCTAGATCTTGTTCCTTACATGATAAATAAATCAATGTTTTGGTACCATCTCTTTGAGTTCTTGGAGCCGTGTTTCGCCAATCAGCGCCAAATATTCCTGGTGATCCACAAGACCAGTGATATATTTTTTTAGATAAGCCTGTGTGCCTTCAGCCGTTTTGGAGGCTTCTACCCAGGCTTTGATCTGTGGTTCATCTCGCTCATAAACATAGCACATCTCCCCCGGATGTGACCCAAACGGAGCATGGACTACAGCATCGACCAGATAGTAAGGGATAATGGTACGATCGGGATGGGCACGAATAAAATCGATCTCTACGATCTCTTCCGTGCTGATGAGTAACCTTTTCGAAGCACGCGCTAGTTCAAAAGCAAATCCACTGATCCCATCAATTTGTGCATTACCAAACTTATCAGCCCGGTGTACATGGATTAAGCCCACATCTAAGATTAGAGCTGGGAGTAAAGCAATGGGATCCCCAGTAAATGGGCACTCAACCACTTTAGCTGCGCTGTATTTTAAGGTATCCGTGCCCAACATCGAGCGAACAGGGATGAAAGGTACACCCATTGCTGCAGCTTTAAATCGCCAGGCGATTGCAGCGTTGGACCAATCCACACACTTTACACGACCGCTTTCCACCTCTCGCCTCAAACAATTGGATATTCCGTATACCTCCATGCCGATATAGGTTACATCTAAGGCACTAACTAATCCAGCACCAAGGAGGATATCTAACTCGTAAACCCCCTGACCGGCGACACGCAAGTTTTGCTTCCCTTGCCGGATAATCTCATTTACCAGGGATTGTGGACATCGTACTGTGCCATAGAGTTCTGTCCCAATATAGTCACCATCATGGATGAACCTTCCCACAGCTTCGGCTTCGGTCATTCGCTTATCTATTAATTCTTTCGATTTTTGTCGGTTGTGGTCACGAAAACCATTTACATCAGGTGGCTGGAACAACTCACCGATTCCAGACTGAAGAACTTTCATGTCATCACCTCCAAAATGATTTTGTATGAGGAATTTCACACTAAATAAAAGAACCGCTTAGGGAAATAGTAGACTTAAAAATATGCCTGAAGTGAGGCAAGTCATCTCCGATCCATCGAAATGGATAGCTACCAAGGCAGGATTGTTCCAATTATCACCTCACACCTCTACCAACAAGGTTTCACCATCCAGCCAGCCAGAAGGGACTGCCCAGGTCGCTGATGGATCACCAGCAATACTCGCAAAATTAATATCTGGGATGTCAGCCAGGAGGATTCCATCCGAATTCGCTATTCTAACCCGAGAATGGAAATTGGGTATCTCTGCCATCATCCAGCCGGAACCTTCCATCCAGGCCACATAATGATTATCTGGAGAGAATACCGCATAACCTCCACCACGGTCGCTTTGCGGTGCCAAATCTATTGGGACCATCAACCCAGAGGATAGATTGTAAAGTGTAATTCTGGATGAGGATTGAGTATTGAAGCTTCCATTTACTTCTGTGTAAGCTACGATGGAGCAATCAGGAGAAAGCCCAACCGGATTGAAATCCTCGGTGAGATGGAGAACATTCTCATTTGATAGATATACAATAGGTACATCTTGTGGATTACCCATAAAAGGACCAGCGACATGAAAATGATCCTTTGCCACGCTCATTCCTGGGGTCTGCACAGATCCTAGCGGTTTCCCAGAAAGGTCAAAAAAAGATATCAGGCTGCCATCTTCAGAAGCAGTGGTAAAGCCAATGGGAAAATTAGATTGTTTGACCAAAACAATTGGCGTAGGGGATTCGGATGTCAGAGTTGGTTGAATCTCTGGTGCGATCGTCTGGGTTGGTGGTAAAAGTTCGGCATCTTGTACCTGGGTTGGTATAGCACTCACCGTTGGTGTTGGAGTAGTTATTACTCCCGCTGGTAAATTACACCCTAATTCAACCAACAGTAGAATAACCAGAGCAAGATAAAGTCGATCTTGTTTCACTGGGAGTCCTCCTTCTTTTGAAAGAACCTCACCACAGTTTTTAATTATTGTATCATGATCAATAAAACCCACTTTGAAATCATCATGCACGATCAATCAATAAGTATATCAGTAAACGTGTCCAGTGAAACCTGAAACCGATATAGGTCTTCCTCTATTCGTTGCCATTGAATTTCTCCCCTCTCAACCGATACTTTCTTGGGCTCTTTCGGTAAGAACAGGTCAAATAAACCTCGGAATTTCCCTGTCTTCTCCAAACGTAACCGGATCTGTCCCGAGGACGAGACAGCCCATTCGGTCACTTCTAAACCTTGGGAGATGTGTAGATCACTTCCCAAATAACAGGGACCATCCCTTCCATCTTGGTTATCGTTTTGGGAAAGTGGTGTAAGAGCAATCAGCTTAACGCCATGCGCAGGAAATCCCTTCAGAGTTAATAGACCATCCGAAATCCGAAATAATTCCCCACTCCAGAATTCTCGGGCAAAATATGCTTCAGATGGCAAATCAAAAGTATCTAAAGAATAAAAGAGGTTACGTTCGATGGATGACCAATTAAATATGGCGAGTAAATACCACATCCCCGTTTGATTTTCCAGGTCCACTCGAACCAAGCTTGGAGTAGCAGAGTCGAACCAATCGAGCACTCTCGGTCTCTTGTCCATCAGTGGAAGAAGCTGCTCGGCTATGCGCAAACGTTCCGCTGGCAGATCAGTTAGATCATCTGATAAAAACATAGAACCACCTGTCACAGCAATAGCAGTCGCCAGTGTTTGTACCTCAGCAACCGTTAATGCAGAACCCGGCCTAATCACCAGACAATCGGGATCATTTATCCACCACCGATGGTGAAAGATTGAACGACTGAGGATGTTCTGCAATGCATTTCGAGTTGAAGGGATGTTGGGTTCTCGACGGAACAAGATCCGGGGTGGAAGCAAATGAGGCGCCCAATGTGGAGCAACGTCTGCACCGATCCGCATGGCATTAAAAATGCCGATAGATGGCCCCAGCGGGACTCCACAACCTAACAAGACCGCATCAGGACCAGCAGCCTCACGGATCGTTTCTAAACCATGACGCAAGATCTGGGCTCGAGTTTTCGTCTGGTCATGGTATCTACCTTTCAATGCAGCAGCATAGAGGAAATCTAATTTCAGATAATCAAAACCCCATTCATGAACAGCAGTCCGGATTAGTGTACAAACATGCTGTAACACTTCTGGATGACTCAAATCGAGTGCCTTTGTAAAATTGTTCCACAGAAAACCAGCATTTATTGGAAGACCAAATTGATTCCGGGTGATCCAATAGCGGTGATTGTGTGCAGTTCTGGAGTGATTGTGGAGGATAAAGGGTGCAAGCCAGAGACCCGGTTTAAAACCAGTCTTCTGGATTTCTTCAGCTAAAGAAGCAACACCTTGTGGAAATCCCGCTGAAAAGTTACACCAATCACCGACTCGAGCCTCAAAACCATCATCAATTTGAAATAGTGAAAGTGGGATATTATTTCGAAGGTTTTTGGCAGATATCAGGTTTCTTCTTATCTTCTGTTCATCGATATCAGTAAAATACTGGTACCAAGAGCACCAACCGATATACGGTGGGTGGTTTATCACGTCTGAAGAAAGATGGTGTTGACGGGCAACTGCTCCTAAATATGGATCTAGCGGATCAGGATCATCCAGATCAACGAACTGGATTACCGCCCAATCCGTAGTTAATTTTGAGCCTGGTTCCAACCTGGCGAGGTCACCATCCGCCCATAAACGCAAGGATGGACATAACTGATCAGCTATGGAGGCATCCAGAGAACCGAAATGTTCCTTTTGGGAGAGAAAACCAGCCAATATCCCCGTACGATGTTTGCGATCTCCTATAACACCAAACATATCGCTGGTAAAAGTACCAGGTAATTTACGAGGAGCTTGCCCATCTGCATACCATAACTGGCTTACGAAAAACCCTAGTCGAGAAGCTCGATAACAATCCCTAGCAGAATAGATCCCACTATATGACCATGACTGCCAACCATTGGAGAAAAAGCACAATTCTCCCGGATATTGATGGGGACGAACAGTACCGTGACTTACTGGTTTTATTCGTTCCAGGGTTGATAAAGTTCTTAGAGAAGTCAGAAACCTGCGTTTTGGGAAGGACCCGGCTCGTAACATTTCTATTTTCTCAACTTCAATCGGCTGGTTACCTTTATTTTCTAAACTGAGATGCCAAAATAAGAGAGGCTGTTCCTTTGAGAGCAGGAAGGTTAACCAACATCGAATGCCGTTATCGTCTGGATCAAATTCAACGATGACCTGCTTTAATGGGCCGTGAGGGGAAGATATTTGCTGCACTTCGGAAAGACGAGCATCACTCCATCGATCCAGTAAGTAGAACCTTCCCTTGCCAAAAGGAAAACGCGAATGGATCCGACAACGGTAAATTACCCGCATCCGAACTTCTTCCAGCGATGGACCATCCAGATCAATATCAGTGAGAGACCAACTGGTTTCTGTAGTATTGAGCGTAAAATGAAGAAAAGGAGAGCTTATTGAGACAACCATAAAACAGGGGGAAAAGGAACTAATCGCAGGATTTTCGACAGACCTTATTACAACATTACAACCGCAGCAATCTGCTGACCTCAGATAATACAGGCAACACCGCATCAGTTACTTGGGGTGTTGTTGGTCCAAGACCACAAGCAGGGGTGACCAAACTTTGGGAATCGAATGCATCTAGCTCAATGGTGACACTACGAGTGGTTGCCCTATCACTAATTAAATGGATATCATCACGTAACTTTCCAACGAGTTGCTCCGGAGTGACAGCGAAGATTTCGGGATTATTGGGGACAATGCCCCAGGCTACAACGCCACCACGGTTGAGGAATTTTTTTAATTCAGATGGATAAAGGGCCAGGTTATCAAGGTATCCATATGCATCCAGGTTTAGGATATCCACCTGGGTAGCCAGCAACACAGACCAGTCGGTGTTGGCGCAGCAATGCACTCCTGCTAAACCATCCTCAGCATGGATTGACTCAAAAACCTCATCAAGCATTGAAATTACCTGTTCAAGACTTCTATTGATAAAAGCTGAACCAAAAGAAGCCATATAAGGCTCATCCACTGAAATGATCACATCAGGTCGAACGGATCTAAGCTTGCGGATCTGCCAACGAGCATTCATCGCTGCGTTTTTTACGAGCACATCTGCCAGTTCTTGATGGTATAACGAAGAACGCAGGTCTTGGTCGGTGATTGTCAACCCCGTACTGATAGGACCGGTAACCTGACCCTTTACCCACCTGCCAGTTGTCTTTTCCAATTGGGCTAACATCGTGAAAAAACCAGCTGCCTGGTTGGATTGTAGGCCAAAATAATCCACATCCTCTTCCAGATAGTGGGTGTAAAAGTCTTCAAGAGGGGATGTAAAATCACTTTTGATATTAAAAGTGATCTTCTCGGTCTCTTCGTCGATTACTATTGATGGAAGCCCTGCACTGTACTGCATATACATATTCTCTCTAAAATCAAGTTTTATCATTTGAGGCCAAACAGGAATATCTACAGCACCAATGATGTGATTACATGTCTCCGTTGTATTGGTATAAGGGACACTTCCGATAAGGGTGGTCATAAAATTTGGCTCGAAAAACATGACCTCTCCAGTATATTGGGAAATTATTTATTACAGCAAGACTTCACCTTTTACTCATCTGACCTGTTTTGATCACTAACTCACCTTATGCAAGTTACGTGCTGCCACAAAAGAAAGCCCATTTTCAGTCAAAGCACGAGCAGTTTTGTTGAGGGAATCAAGTTTATCCAGGAAATTTAACTTCATTGCCTCCCAATCACCGGATTCAATAATTTCATTTTTATCACGGAAGTAATCAAGAATATCCGATGGATGATCTCTGGTCGCATCTATCTCTGGGTCAGCCCCTTCATGCTTGGCAGAAATATTGGCGACATGGTCAGCAATCTCAACCAATTCAGCACGTCGGTTATACGGTTGGCGGACAATACTTTTATACGTTTCAACAATATGGTGCTCGAAACGCACTACGTCTTCAAATCCCCACGCTTTACGAAATTGGGCGGTTATTTCAATCGTTTCGTTGTTGACAGAGTTGGACCAATTTAAACCAATCAGAGGGGATGAGCCATCCTCACGTGCAAAGAGTTTAGCTCCTAACAAGGTCCACAATCCAGCATAGGGATTGTCATTTCCCATATAAACAGAAATCTTGAATTCAATATCGACCCCTAAACGATGGAGCATGTAACTTAAGAATACAGTTCCTGGGTTAACATTGAGCACCTGATAAACACCATAATTTGTGTAGTAATAGAGGAACTCATCAAGCCATTTAAGGGCATATTCATTGGGCTGACCGACCCCACCAAAATAACCCGTTATCGTCTCAGGTCCACCCAGATGCACATTCGAGCCATCGGTCCCCTTGGTATCTAGGGTCTCGACATAGGATGCGCCAACAATTTGCATCGCAGCCGCAACAGCTAATAAATCGCCATCATCTTCCTGTTCTTTCATCTTTCTCACCCTTATGAAGCGACCTGGCATCAATAACTCCTCCTCAATGGCCTTTTCAGCAACTGCCCGGATCCAGGGAAAATACTGCAAAGCGCTGATCTCCAACGTGACTGCATAATCATCCGCAAAGGTCATTTGATCGACCTTTTCTCCCAACACTTTACGGCGGTAATCAGCCACGTCAATAAATACACCAGCATCGCGTTGTGCCATCAACCATTCCAAGTCAGCCATGTATTCCGGTTTTTTTGCCTTGACCCTGGTTAAGAGGTTCTCCAGTTTTCGCGCTTCAATAGCTTTGGCATTTATCTCCTCTGGGGTTCCATATTTAGCAACCACTTCCAGGAAATCATTCACTACGCGCATATCAGGGTTCAACAAAAGGGCGTTGATCTCGGCAAGCCTTTCAGAAGGGATTTTTAATTTACTTCGAAGGTCAATCATCTGGTCCTCCTATTTTCTGGAAAATAGACATCTAATTATAAGACTCCAATCTTTGTTATCGCCCGAGTAATTTCAGTAATTCCTCATACTCCTCATCTTTCATGGTAAACCAATTCTCCTGCTGGGGAAAACTTGAAGCTTTCACTTCTTTGTTATACTGCTTCAATCCATTGAGCAGTACTTCACCGGCATTGCCGTAAACTTTCGCCATGCGAGGTTTGAACTTAGGGTATAGACCGAACATGTCATGGAAGATCAATAACTGACCATGCGCGTAAGGTCCAGAACCCAAGCTCAGGATGATGCACTCATTCGCCCTTTCAGTAATGATCCGGCAAACCCTATCGGGAACCATTTCCAGCAAGATGGCAAAGGCCCCCGCTTCCTCAAGGGCTTTGGCATCATCTATAATCTTTTTCGCCTGTTGAGCACCTCTTCCCTGTACGCGAAAACCACCAAGGGCAGCTACGCTCTGAGGTGTCAAGCCCAAATGACCCACAACAGGGATACCCGCATTACGAACAGCTCTAATCCGTTCCGCCATCTCCGCTCCCCCTTCCAGCTTGATCGCATCTGTTTCCGCATCCGCCATGAATCGTCCAGCATTACGGATGGCATCCTCATTGCTCGGTTGGTAAGCCATGTAAGGCATGTCACCAACGACAAATGCTGTTGGTGCACCACGACGAACAGCTTGCGTGTGACGAATCATGTCATCCATTGTTACCGGTAAAGTGCTGTCATACCCAAGCATTGTCATCCCAAGACTGTCCCCCACCAGGATCATTTCAATGCCAGCTTCTTCCTGGAAATAAGCTGTTGGGTAATCATAACAAGTCAACCATGAGATTGGCTCCCCCTCTTCTACTTTATCAAATAAAGTCCGAATAGTAATTTTTTTTCGATCTGTCATTTTTGCCTCCATAAGATTATTTTACGCTGTTTTTTTACAAACCCAAAATGGAATTTGAAACCAGCCAAATGAAAAAAGCCGCCAAGTTTTTCCTGGCGAGAAATGCAGGCGACTTTGGGTTATAATCCTTATATCGTCAACTTTGGAATAGTTATCTCTACCCATTTTCACAAAACATTATTAAGACGAACGCTTCTGGTAAGATTCCATCCAATGCTGAAATTTTATCCTTTCACTATTTTAAATTTTACGTTAAACTTCAAGGGAAGGCAACTTCCAGAAATGAAATACGGACTTTTTTCAGTCATGTTATGACAAAAATAACTTGTCTGTCATTATGTTTTCAGGAATAATATCATGAGGCGGGAATCCGCCAGCATGTGGAAAAAATATCAGGAAAGAAGGGGAAAAAATCAGATTATCAAAGACCCCTTAAGTACGGGGTTTATTAAGCAGTTCAAGTTCTTTATCAAACGAGATTATGCATCAAGGAGCAGACCATGGTAGCTAAAATCATAGACGGTACCGCAATAGCAAAAGAAATACGTGAGAAAGCAGCAGAGGAAGTAGCAGCCTTGGTAGAAGATGGCTACCCCCCTCCTGGATTAGCCACTGTCCTGGTTGGCGAAAATCCTGCCTCAGAAGTATATGTAGGTATGAAACAAAGAATGTGCGCCAAGTTAGGGATTGAGTCTTTCGGTTATACGCTCCCTGCAGATGCCAGCCAGGAAGAAGTTGAGAACATGGTTAAACGACTCAATGAAGATCCTCTGGTCAACGGGATTCTGGTTCAGCTACCTCTACCCAAGCACCTGGACGAAGAAAGCGTGTTGAGGACCATCAGCGTTGAGAAGGATATCGATGGTTTTCACCCCATCAATATAGGTCGGTTGGCACAAAAAGGACGGGAACCATTATTTGTTCCCTGCACACCCGATGGCTGTATGTACCTTTTAGAGCACACCGGTATCGAATTTAATGGAGCTAATGCTGTCGTTTTAGGACGCTCGAACATCGTGGGGATGCCCGCTGCCCTGTTGCTGGTCAAACGGAACGCGACCGTGACGATCTGTCATTCCCATACCAAAAACCTGCCAGAAGTATGTCGAAGAGCCGATATTTTAATCGCAGCGGTTGGTCGAGTCGAGATGGTCAAGAAAAACTGGGTAAAACCGGGAGCGGCTGTTATCGATGTTGGCACCCACCGAATCGACGATCCATCGAAAGAAAAGGGTTATTATCTGACTGGTGATGTCGCTTTTGATGAGGTTAAAGAAATTGCCAGCGCAATTTCCCCCTCACCAGGTGGTGTCGGTCCGATGACCATCGCTATGTTGATGCGGAATACCGTCCGAGCAGCAAAGATCACTCACGGTTTAATTGAGGTATAGGCACCAGGGCAGAACTAAAGAAACCTGCCTTTAATTTTTTTATCAGCCAAAGAGAAAACACTATCAATAAGAAAGGGAGCAACCATGTCCAAATACAAGAATGCTAAGGTCGAATTCCATCCTATCCCACTCAAAACAATTCATCCAGTTCCATCAGATATCGAGATTGCCCAGGCGCAACAGCCTAATCTAAAATCAGTTCACAAACTGGCTGAAGAAGTTGGTCTTCTTCCTGAAGAATTGGAACTCTACGGAAATTACAAGGCAAAAATTCGTCTGGAAGCTTTTGATCGGTTGAAGGGTGTCCCCGATGGCAAATATATCGATGTGACTGCAATCACCCCAACGCCTCTAGGAGAAGGCAAATCAACAACCATGGTAGGGCTCTCAGAAGCACTAGGAGCTCACCTGGGCAAAAATGTCTTTACCTGCATCCGCCAACCCTCTCAAGGACCAACCTTCGGCATCAAAGGTGGCGCGGCTGGTGGTGGGTATAGCCAGGTTGTCCCAATGGAAGATTTCAACCTTCACCTCACCGGAGATATCCATGCCATCACTGCCGCTAACAACCTGCTTGCAGCAGCGATCGACACCCGAATGTTCCATGAATCACGCCAGAGCGACGACGCATTATTCCGCCGTCTTTGCCCACCGGCAAAAGACGGTAGCCGTACTTTTGCATTTCCCATGTTGAAGCGTCTACAAAAATTAGGCATTCACAAGACCAATCCGAATGACTTGACTGAGGAAGAGATCTCGCGCTTCGTCCGTCTTGACATCGATCCGGATACGCTGACCTGGCGTCGTGTTGTTGACACCAATGATCGTATGCTGCGAGGAATCACGATCGGTGAGGGACCAAAAGAGGCGGGTTTCACTCGCGAAACCGGCTTCGATATCACTGTCGCCAGCGAGATCATGGCCATCCTGGCTTTAACCACCGACCTGGCAGATATGCGCGAACGCTTTGGGAGGATTGTTGTCGCCACCAGTAAGTCTGGAGAGGTAATTACGGCGGAGGATATTGGTTGCGCAGGGGCGATGACTGTCCTGATGAAAGATGCAATTATGCCCAACCTGATGCAGACCCTGGAAGGCACACCCGCCTTCGTTCATGCCGGGCCATTCGCCAACATCGCCCACGGAAATAGTTCGATTGTCGCTGACAAGATTGCCCTTAAGCTGGCAGATTATGTTGTTACAGAATCAGGATTCGGTGCGGATATTGGTATGGAAAAATTCTTCAACATCAAGTGCCGCTACTCAGGCTTGATTCCAAACTGCGTGGTAATGGTCGCTACAGTCCGGGCGTTGAAGATGCATGGCGGTGGACCAACTGTTAAAGCGGGAGCGCCGTTAGACGCTGCTTATACCGAAGAAAACCTGGAACTTCTCAGGGCTGGAGTTCCCAACCTGCAGGCACACATTCAAAATGCTCTACGCTTTGGTATTCCGGTTGTCGTGGCAGTTAACAGCTTTAAGGATGACACCCTCGCCGAAGTCGAACTTGTCCGCAAAGCCGCGATCGAGGCAGGTGCTGAAGATGCGGTAGTCTCCCGCCATTGGATGGAGGGGGGGGCAGGTGCAGTAAAGCTGGCTGAAGCCGTAGTGGCTGCCTGTGAAAAACCCAGTAATTTCAACTTCCTATATCCACTGGAAGGTACTTCTATCAAGGAAAAAATCGAGATTATCTGCAAGGAGATCTACGGTGCAGAAGGAGTCGAATATTCTGATCAAGCCGAAAAGAAAATCAAGCTCTACACCAAACTCGGTTTCGATAATCTACCCATGTGCATGGCGAAGACTCATCTCAGCCTGACCCATGACCCCTCACTAAAAGGTCGACCAACCGGGTTCACCGTTCCCATCCGAGATATTCGGGCTTCTGTAGGTGCTGGATTCCTATACCCTCTTCTCGGCGAGATGAGCACCATGCCCGGCCTACCCACTCGACCAGTTTACTACGATGTAGACCTGGATCTAGAGACAGGACAGGTGGTTGGTTTGTTCTAAAACCGCTAAACTCATTGTTCGCGACCAGGGTTTGTTCGTGTTCCTTATGTTGGTAGTATTGATCTATTGAAATAATTGGGATCGCCCTGGTCATAATAAATTTGTTAGAGGTGGCTGCCAAGTCAATAAGCAGCCACCTATTTTGTTATAATTTATCCATGTCTTCTGGAACGAAAGCCACCCACTGGCGTGAACATAATAGAGACTGGACTCCAGTTGAAGGTCAGGTTATCGCTGAAGCGCTGATCAGTATTTACGTTAATGGCGAAGAATTGGCAACGATCATGGCAACACCACAGGAACAGGATCTATTAGCCTTGGGATTCTTGAAAAACGAGGGCTTGATCGAGAATCTTTCTGAGGTTGATATTTTGCATATCAACAAAGCGGGTTGTTGTGTTGATATCTGGTTGAAACATAGGTTTGAAAAACCACAGCGGGTGATCATCACTTCGGGGTGTGGAGGGGGAGTGACGTTTCAAGATCCGTCAACTGGTATTATTCCCCTAATAAGCGACCTGCGTATTAATCCTGACTTGCTGCACCAGATGTTTCGAAAACTGCAACCACCTAACAGCCTTTACGCTCGTTCGCGCGGCGTGCATGCTGCTGGACTGCTTGATCCAGAAAAACAAGATCTTTTGGCGATTGTAGAAGATGTTGGACGGCATAACACGATCGATAAACTGACCGGTTGGTGCATATTACAGGGTATTGACCCGAAAGGTAAAATCCTGCTGGTCACTGGTCGAACCTCATCGGAAATGCTTCGCAAAGCAGCGATGATGGGCTGCCCTATCACCGCTTCACGCACCTCACCAACTTCACTTTCCATAGAGATGGCTAATGCCTGGAATATCACCCTTGTTGGCTACGTGCGCAGTGGACGTATGCGGGTTTACAGCCATCCAGAACGCTTGGGATACCAAACAAATTACAATGAATAAGTACTAATAAGTTTTCTCAAGAGTCAGGTATTACCTCGTAGATCACGCAATACGCAACATGTTATTCATGACATATGATATTTGACGGTATAATCCTCCCCCCCTTATACTTGAATAATGGACCTTCCAAAGGAGAATTTCAATGAGCAACGAGAGCGTCGACCTCGCCTTACTTGACCCGATTTTCGAAGAATACCAACAACAAAAAGGAGCTGTCATCCCGATTCTCCAACGCGCTCAGGTAATATACGGCTACCTGCCGAAAGAAGTCTTGTCCTGTATCTCTGCCAATACCGGAGTCCCCCTAAGCCAGCTTTATGGCGTGGTCACTTTTTACGCCCAATTCCACCTGGAGCCTCGTGGTCGCCATATCGTCCACATTTGTGATGGGACCGCCTGCCATGTGCGAGGAGCGCCTAAAATTGTAGAGGAAGTAGAAACAGCCTTAAATTTACAACGAGGGGGCAGCGATGTTGACTATAACTACACCCTTGAAATTGTTTATTGCTTGGGTTCTTGTGGTTTAGCTCCGATCGCAGTGGTAGACGGTCAGGTTTATGGAAAAACAACGCCAGATCGTTTAATCGGAATATTACAAAAACTGGATTAATCGCAGAGGAGAGATCGAATGCCCGTATTGAAGAATAAATCAGACCTCGACGAATTGCGAAAATCAGCGCATGATCTTCTGCAAGAAAGAGTAAAAACAAAAGCAACGATCTTTATCGGTATGGGGACTTGTGGAATTGCTGCTGGAGCAACAGAGGTTGCGAAAGTTGTCGATACAGAAATCGCAAAACATGATCTTGATGCCCAGGTTGTAAATGTGGGATGCATTGGAATTTGCGTTAAAGAACCCCTCCTTGATATACAGCTCCCTGGGCGTCCCCGTGTTACTTATTCGAATGTAACACCAGAGATGGTGCCGAGGATCATCGAAGAACATCTTCTTCAAGGACAGCACATCAAAAAATGGGCTTTTGCCCAACTCACCAACGGATCCGGTGCAATTGAAGATGGACTGATAACCTATGCAGAACATCCTTTTTACCAGAAACAAATCCGTATTGCCCTTCGCAACTGCGGAATGATCAATCCAGAAATCATTGACGAATATATCGCCATTGGTGGTTATAAGGGCCTGTCAAAAGCGCTGTTTGAGTTTGAGCCAGAGGATGTTATCGAGGAAATGAAAGACTCTGGTTTGCGCGGACGAGGAGGAGCAGGTTTTCTCACTGGCGTTAAATGGGAATTCTGCAGAAGAGCCCGTGGTTATCCTAAATATGTTATCTGCAACGCAGACGAAGGTGACCCAGGTGCATTCATGGATCGATCTATCCTGGAAGGAGATCCCCACAGCATGATCGAAGGGATGATCATTGCAGCCTACGCTATTGGCGCACCAGAAGGTTATATCTATTGCCGGGCAGAATATCCTTTAGCTATTAAACGGTTAAAAAAGGCTATCGCCCAGGCGAAGGATTATGGACTACTAGGTGAAAAAATCCTTGGCTCAGATTTCTCTTTCAACCTCAAAATTAAGGAAGGAGCCGGCGCATTTGTTTGTGGTGAGGAAACCGCCTTGATTGCATCCATTGAAGGGAAACGCGGTGAACCTCGCCCAAGACCTCCCTATCCAGCAGTTGCAGGCTTGTGGGGCAAGCCATCTAACGTCAATAATGTCAAATCTTATGCCATAACCCCTGAGATCATCGTTAAAGGTGCAGATTGGTTCAGCGGCATCGGCACATCCAAATCCACTGGGACTGCAGTCTTTGCATTAACTGGAAAAATAAACAACACTGGTTTGATCGAAGTCCCAATGGGTATTACCTTGCGTGAAATTATCTATGATGTTGGCGGAGGTATCCTTAAAAAGAAAAAGTTCAAAGCTGTTCAAACCGGCGGTCCCCTTGGCGGATGCCTGCCTGAAGAAGCTCTCGATACACCCGTCGACTTTGATTCACTCACAAAAGCAGGTGCAACCATGGGATCGGGTGGGATGATCGTTGTCGATCAAGACACCTGCATGGTTGAATTTGCTCGTTACTTCCTGACCTTTGCTTCCGCAGAATCATGTGGGAAATGTGTGCCTTGCCGAGTTGGAGGCCAACGCTTACTGGAAGTATTGACCAGGATTACACAAGGGAATGGCAAACCGGAAGACCTGGACGAGATTGAATATATATCAAAAAACATGAGAGAAGGTTCACTCTGTGCCCTGGGTCAGCTTACTCCCGGTCCTGTTATGGCTTCGCTAAGGTTCTTCCGTGAAGAATATGAGGCCCATATTACTGAGAAGTTTTGTGCTGCAGGTGTTTGCGCGGGTATGTTTGCTTATGAAATTGATGCTGAACGCTGTCCGGGTTGCGGTTTATGCATCAAGGCATGCACTTCTGATGCAATTATTGGTGAACGGAAGCAACCTCATGTTATCGACCAGGCAAAATGCCTGCAATGTGGTGCTTGTTACGAGGTTTGCAATCTCGGTGCAATTCTCATCAAACATAAACACGAGATGATCCCCCTGGAAACCGTATAAAAAGGAGTCAACCAAGACATGGCAACTGTAAACCTAACAATTGATGGAAAAAAAGTCCAGGGCAATATAGGCCAAACGATATTACAGGCAGCGCGAGATGCTGGTATCCATATTCCGGTTCTTTGCGACCATCCAGCGCTACCCCCTGAAGGTGCCTGTCGTATTTGCCTTGTTGAAATTGAAAAACAGCGTGCTTTACAACCGGCCTGCACCTACCCAATCTCTGACGGCCTGGTTGTGCAGACCAATACTCCACGAGTGAGAGCTTCTCGCAAGTTTTCCCTGGAACTTCTAGTCTCTGATCACCCTCTAGATTGTATGACTTGCGATGCTACAGGAAACTGTTTACTGCAGGATCTTGCTTATGAATATGGCGTTGAAGGGGATCGCTATGAGGGTACCAAGCATCATTATTCAGTCAACGATCCCAACCCTTTCATCCAGGTAGATCGAAACAAATGCATCCTTTGCCGTCGGTGTGTACGGGCATGCCGGGAAATCAACGGGGTGGAAGCAATCAGCGTCTTTTATCGCGGCTTCAGTGCGTACATTGGCTTCGGCGCGGACAGCCACATGGCAGACAGCTCGTGTGAATTTTGTGGCAGTTGTGTTGAAGTTTGTCCAACTGCTGCATTATGGCCGAAAATTTCCATAGGTCAAGGTCGACCCTGGCAGGTTGATCGTGTCCAGACCACCTGTCCTTATTGCGGGGTAGGTTGCCAACTCATTCTTGAAATTAAAGATAACAAAATTATTAAAGTCGATTCAGCCTGGGATGGACCATCAAACAAGGGTTGGACATGCGTTAAAGGACGTTTTGGTTGGGATTTTGTCCATCATGAAGACCGATTAACCCGACCCAAAGTAAGGCACTATCTATTAAATGGACAAGCGAAACCCAAAGCTGAGGATCGCCATCCCGAGGTTGCTGGTGATCCCTGGGAATGGGTCGAGACCGATTGGGAAACAGCATTGGATATCTCTGCAAAAAAGTTCAATCAAGCAGGAGAAGATTATGGGCCAGACACCGTCGGGGTGCTGACCTCTGCAAAATGCCTCAACGAGGAAAACTACTTGATGAACAAATTTGCCCGACAGGCGATGGGGACAAATAACATAGACCACTGTGCCCGTCTTTGACACTCCAGCACTGTGGCCGGTCTGGCCGCATCCTTCGGTTCTGGAGCAATGACAAACTCGATTGAAGATATCGCCGAACAAGCAAAGGCTTTCTTTGTTATCGGCTCAAACACTACCGAACAACACCCGATCATTGGGATGCGCATCCGTCAGGCTGTGCGAAAACGCGGTGCTGTTCTTATCGTCGCTGATCCTCGCCGGATTGCCTTGACAGATTTCGCAACGCTTCACCTGCGCCAAAAACCAGGTACAGATGTTGCCCTAGTGAACGGTTTAATGAACATCATCATAGCTAATCAATGGCAAGATAAACCATTTATTGAGGGGCGTACCGAAGGGTTTGAAGATTTTAAAGCCGTTGTTGAGGAATATACACCAGAAAAAACCTCTGAAATTACCGGGATCCCGGTAGAAAAACTATACCGCGCTGCTGAATTACTTGCTCAAAACAAGCCAACTTCTGTACTTTGGGCGATGGGGATCACTCAACACATAACTGGGGTTAGAAATGTAATGAGCCTGGCAAACCTGCAAATGTTATTAGGAAATATGGGGGTACCAGGTGGTGGTACAAACCCCTTGAGAGGACAGAACAACGTACAAGGCGCATGTGATCTAGGTGGTCTTCCCAATGTTTTTCCTGGATATCAACCAGTAACCAGTAATGAGGTGCGTGAGAAATTTGCTAAAGCCTGGGGTCTGGAGGCAAGCGAATTAAATGATAAAGTTGGATTGACTGTTACCGAGATGATGCCGGCTGCTGCCGAGGACGAGTTAAAAGCGTTATACATCCTAGGCGAAGATCCCATCATGAGTGACCCAGACACTAACCATATTCGTCATTGCCTGGAATCTTGTGATTTCATTCTTTTACAAGAAATATTTCCGTCTGAAACCGCACCCTATGCCGATGTATTATTACCCGGGGCATCCTTTGCAGAGAAAGATGGCACTTTCACCAATACAGAAAGACGGATTCAACGAGTGAATAAGGCTATTGAATCTCCCGGAGAAGCTCGTCCTGATTGGTGGATCACATCTGAACTTGCCAGGCGCGTTCTTTCTATGGGGAAACGGAAGGTAGAAAAGGCTCCTTACAGCAATTGGGATTATGAAAACTCCGCCCAGATCATGGAAGAAATTGCTGCACTCACGCCCAGTTATGCGGGAATAAGCTTTTTCCGGTTGGACCATGGTGAGACCCTGCAATGGCCTGTAAAAGACGAACATCATCCTGGTACTCCTATCCTCCACGTAGGTGAGTTCACTCGGGGACGGGGTAAGTTCCATCCAATTGAACATATCCCACCAGCAGAGATCCCTGATGACGAATACCCCATGATTCTGAGCACTGGAAGGGTACTTTACCACTGGCATGGCGGTCAGATGACCCGCAGATCGAAAGGATTGCTGGGAATATACCCTCAACCATTAATCGAAGTAAACAATGATGATGCAGCAAAATTGGACCTAAACGGTAACAAACGAGTAAAAGTTACTTCCCGGCGCGGCAGCATTGAATCCAAGGCGCTGGTTACCGATCGGGTTCCACCCGGTATGGTCTTTGCAAATTTCCACTTCCCTGAGGCTTCTGCGAATGAATTGACGATCGCCGCACTTGACCCTGTTGCAAAAATTCCGGAATACAAGGTTTGTGCAGTTAAAGTCGAGATTGTAAACAAATCATAATTACCGCAGGTTTCCAACGATTTAGGTAAACTATTATTAGAAATGGCATCACGAAGTATTTTACAAGTGTTAAATGCAAAGAACCTGTTGAGATTCTTAGCCTAGTAATTCGATTAACCTGAACACGAATGGAGGACAGGTTGATCACTCAAAATCTTGAATATCCCCGTGCTGTTGCTGATCCAAAGCAGCGTGCCCGTCTCCTGGCAGCTTTGTACATTGCCCAGGAACAATTCGGATGGCTAAGTCCGGAGGCAATCCAACGTGTGGCAGACCGGTTGGGGCTTTCTTGTGGACAAGTCAAATCAACCGCTAGTTTTTATACGATGTTTAAACTGGCGCCTAAAGGAAAATATTGCATCCAGGTGTGCGAAGGACTCTCCTGCTACCTAGTTGGGGGATCTGATCCAATTATTGATCATATTTCAAAACAATTGAATATCCAACCTGGCGAGACGACACCGGATGGAAAATTCACCTTGGAAATTGTTCAATGTTTGGCTGCCTGTGGTTCCGCCCCGGCAATCCGCATCAATGATGAGCTCTATGAGAATGTGACACTAAAACAAATCGATGAACTGATTATTGCTTTGTATAAGGCATAAGAAAATGTTTGATCCAGTTCTTACCCGAAATATCCACCGACCTGGTTCCGAGAAAATTACTACTTATCTGGCACATGGAGGTTACCAGGCAGTACAGTTAGCGCTGAGTAAAACCCCAAACGAATTAATCCAGATGGTTAAAAATTCCGGACTTCGAGGTCGCGGTGGTGCTGGCTTCCCGGCAGGAATTAAATGGGATGCAATGCCCAAGGGAAGTGATCAGGCTAAGATCGTGGCAGTAAATACGGATGAAGGTGAACCCGGGACATTCAAGGACCGTGAGATTGTAGAACAAGATCCCCACCAAGTGATTGAAGGGGTAATTATCGCAGCATATGCTGTAGGTGCCAGTAAGGCAACGGTTTATATTCGTGGAGAATTTTTCCTGGGGGTTAAACGCTGGATCAAGGCGATTGCTGATGCTTACGAGTTCGGTTATCTTGGGAATAACATACTCGGTTCAAACCTGTCCCTAGACATATCTGTCCATAGAGGTGCAGGCGCATACATCTGTGGTGAAGAGACCGCCATGCTAGAATCACTTGAAGGCAAACGCGGATCACCACGATTAAAACCACCTTACCCAACCCAATTCGGTCTATTTGGCCTCCCTACCTTGGTACATAACATTGAAACCCTGGCTTGTATCCCTCATATCATCGAACGTGGCCCCGATTGGTTCGCCGGCATTGGGACCGCAGAAAGTAAAGGACCAAAGGTTTTTTCTGTTAGCGGACACGTAAAAAATCCTGGCAACTATGAATTACCTTTGGGTGTCTCTCTTCGCGAAATTATCTATCAACACGCCGGGGGAATAAGAGAGGATAATAAACTTAAAGCCGTAATTCCAGGCGGTGCCTCAACGCCGATGCTTCCTGCAGCAAATATCGATGTACAAATGTCATTTGAAAGCCTCAAACAGGTCGGCAGTGAACTGGGAACCGGAGCGATCATCGTCATGGATGAAACCACTTGCATGGTTGAAGCCACACGACGACTGAGCAAATTCTTTGCCCACGAATCTTGTGGTCAATGTACGCCCTGCCGGATAGGATCTCAGCGAATTTACGATATTCTCAACCAGCTAGAAAAGGGAGATGGTAAACCAGGCGATATCGAAAAAATCCTGGAACTGGTCGATGGTATTGAGGGACATACCTTTTGTCCAATGGGCACAGCACTTGTCAACCCTCCCCGATCAGCCATTCGACACTTTCGAAATGAATTTGAATATCACATCACCCATAAAACTTGCTTAACTCAAAAGCAACCAGCCTGATAAGGAGAACTACATGGCTAAAATATTAATTGTTGACGACGATCCAGACTTTCAAAACGCCACTCGCATTGTATTGGAAAAAGAAGGTCACACCATCATCAGCGCCAAGAGTGGCGACGAAGGATACAAACGAACTAAAGAGGATCAACCTGACCTGATCATCCTGGATGTAATGATGGACTCAGTACTAGATGGTGTCTCCATGAGCCGCCAGGTCTACGAAGATGAAGCTGTCCAGGATATTCCTATCTTGATGGTCACCTCCATCGCGAACACTGATTATGCTGAATTGTTCCCTACAGATGAATACATCCACATCCGAGCTTTTATGAGTAAACCAATCGATCCAGCAAAACTAAAAAAACAGGTCAACAAATTACTTTCATAGCTATTCAAACATTGTCTTCCTAAGAGTGGTCAAACAATGTTGCATTATTGGAATAAGAAATCGGGGTTGATCGACCTAATCCTGCCAACCCAAATTCCTTTCCAACGAGGATTGTGATCACAAACCCGGAATCGAACATCATTTGATGATCAACGGATAGTGAGGAAAATTGTGTGATACGGTCAATCTTCCGTTATCTTAAGGACCTTTACTCTGGCCCATTTCAAGCCACCCTTGTATTCTCATTTACCTTGGTGGCAGCTGTGACCATTGGCATCGGGTCATGGGTTATCTCTTCCACGATCAGCAACTACCTACAGGGAGCGATGGATGACCGAATCGCCCGAGATATGCATCTTGCGGATACGTTGTACCAGATAAAGTTAGGACAAATATCAGGAATCGCAAGTAGACTTTCTTCTCACCCAGTGATCATTGAGAACCTGAATGACGCTGTACAGGGACAAATAACAGCGATAGAGGCTATTGATATCGAAATAAGCAATAAAGGCCAAGGCATCACCTTGGGTGGCAACCATATCATTGTTATTCTGAATGAAAATGGAAAACTGGCTACAGGTTGCAAGATTACGATTTCCGGGGAACAGATACCGCTTCATTCAGATGGCGGTTGGCTTTCCTTGTCAATTATCCAGAAAGCGTTGGAAAGTGGGCTATCCTCTGCAGCTACAGAGGTAATCCCCAAGCCTCTGCTTGACAAGATCGACATGGCAGAACAGGCTTCAATTTCCTTAATTGACACCCCCAGGTCTGCGGATCAACCTTTCGATCCTCGCGAAGGAGTAGCTGGGTTGGCAATGGTTGGTGTTTCGCCAATCCGTGACAATGGAAAAACCGTGGGAGCCGCGGTCGTTATCCATATCGTAAATAACGATTTCACCCTGGTCGACCAAATCCGGGATACGGCATTAATTGATACTGTCACAATTTTCTTTGGTGACCTAAGAGTCTCGACCAATGTAATGACGGAAGATGGGAAGAGAGCTGTGGGTACTCGCGTTTCTAAAGAAGTAGGGGATGTGGTACTGTTCTCTGGTAAGCCCTACATCGGTACCGCCTTTGTCGTAAATGAGAATTACATCACCCGCTACGAGCCTCTTTACAATCACGACCGAGATATTGTAGGGATCCTATATGTAGGTGCTCGTCAAGCTGAGTTCCTGGAATTACTAAATACCCTTAACCAGAGGGTTTCCCTGGTGGCTTTGCTGACTGTGCTCCTCACTTTTCTACTAGCAACCCCTGTGTCGAGAATTATTACCCAACCTTTAAAAGAATTACAGCAATTATCAAATACCAGTCGACGTGTAACAGCAGGAGATCTCAACGCGCGAGCACCCTTGACAACGGGGGGCGAAGTTGGACAATTAGCAGCATCTTTTAACAATATGCTCGACACCCTACAGGCGACTCAAGAACAACTCATCCAATCTGAAAAACTGGCGTCTTTGGGTCAACTCGCTGCTGGTGTAGCTCATGAACTCAATAATCCATTATCAACCATCTTACTCTTCTCCGATGTCTTACTTCGTGAGAGTGACCCGGATTGCCAGCTGCGATCTGATTTAGAAACAATCGTACGGGAGACGAACCGCTGTAAAACAATCGTTGGATCCCTGTTAGACTTCGCCAGGCAGCACCAGGTTGAGGCGCAGGAATTGGACATTAACAACTTTATCCAGACAATCATCGAGGTTGAAAAGAAGCATAAGCGGTATGAAAATATCGCAATTGAGACTGATCTGGCCTCAGATCTGCCCACTATCCAGGCAGATCCTGCCCAACTTCAAGCAGTTTTTATCAATCTGATGGAAAACGCATCAGAAGCGATGCCCAATGGTGGATATATCAGGATCAAAACAGCACCTGGTCCGATTGGTAGGTTAACGATCACTCTTGAAGACACCGGCGAAGGCATCTCGCTAGATAATGTCCCGAAATTATTCACACCCTTCTTCACTACAAAACCGGTGGGAAAAGGCACCGGCTTAGGCCTGGCAATTGTTTATGGTATTGTTAAAATGCATCGTGGACAGATACACATCCAAAGCGAGGTCGGAAAAGGGACTAATATTACCATAACACTCCCCCTACAATTGCCTGACCTCAATAATACAATAAAGCGATCCCAGGAACCTTCGAATCACCCTGACCTGATTGGTTGAGTCCTCATATACGGGAGAACTCCCTATGACTGAGAATCCAAAAATCCTTGTTGTTGATGACGAGATTGGAATATGTGAAGGTATTGAAAGAGCCTTATCTTCTGAGAATTTCCTGGTCGACTCCGCTTTGGACGGGGATTCTGGGCTAGAAAAGTTCAAAGCCGGAAACTACGCCCTGGTATTGATCGATGTTATGCTACCAGGAATCAGCGGAATTGAGTTAATCCAATTAATTAATGCTTTCCCTGATAAGTATTCATTACAA
>CAZTJD010000027.1:33506-35085 GCA_964613985.1 uncultured Anaerolineales bacterium | reverse complement strand
CAGGTAATCTGCGGGATCAATCCGGTAATGGATTTGTAAACCTTTTAGAGTGGTTCCATGTTCTTTCCAAAACGTTTGACGCATTTGAGGTATTTCCTCAGGGGCAAAACCCATTACATCCAGCATGTATAAGTCAATTCGCTCTCGGATAGCTTTCCATAACCCGTTCCTTTCTGGATAAAGTGTTGAATCCAGGTCGAAGAAGATGGTATCTATTTTCATGCATTAAATTATACCTTTTGAATCCGGATTACAAAACCCCGTCCTTCAATTGATCTCATGTATAATAAAGCTATGACAATCCGAATTCTTGCAGATGATGTCGCTTCTCAAATCGCAGCTGGCGAGGTGGTTGAACGACCAGCATCCGTTGTGAAAGAGCTCCTTGAAAACGCCATTGATGCTCAGGCGAGTCATATTAACATTATAGTGGAAGAGGCGGGTAAAGGATTGATTGAAGTAAGCGATGATGGGGCAGGGATTTTAGCAGTGGATTTACCGCTGGCAATCGCCCGTCATGCTACCAGCAAGCTGACAACAGCTGAAGAATTGTTTCATATTGAAACCTTAGGATTCCGAGGAGAAGCACTGGCTTCGATCGGTTCAGTTTCTCGTTTATCGATTGTATCTCGTGCCAGGGGGGCTGACTTAGGTCTAAAAATTATGGTAGAAGGGGGGCATTCAGCTATCCCTCAGCCGGCCGGGGCTGTTGCAGGGACAGTTGTCCGGGTGGAGGATTTATTTTTCAATGTACCTGCAAGGAAAAAATTTTTAAGGACCGACCGAACTGAACGCCGTCAGATCGACATTTTGGTTACCCGCTATGCAGTCGCTTACCCCCAGATCCGGTTCCATCTTCTACAGGATAATCGCAAAGCTCTCCAAACGAGTGGAAACGGCGACCGGCGCGAAGTGTTAGCAAATATCTATGGGATTGATATCGCAAGACAGATGATCGAAGTTTTATCAGAAGACGAAAATCTACGTATAACCGGTTTCGTCAGTCCAACAACATTGACCCGTTCTAACCGCAGTGAGATCATTTTTTTTGTTAATGGTCGTCCAATCCAGGATTCAGCACTCACAACGGCATTGGTCCAGGCTTATCACACCATGCTGATGGTTGGACGTTACCCGATGGCAGTGTTATTTATCACCATACCCCCTCATATGGTAGATGTCAATGTACATCCAACAAAAGCTGAGGTCAGGTTTCGTGATCGGGATCTTGTGTTTAGGGGTGTTGGACGAGCGGTACGAAAGGCATTATTAGCTCATACGCCGGTCCCCTCGTTAAATACATCCACTCACCATGTAAGTTGGTCCCCTCATTGGGGTGGATATTCGAGGAATCAAAATGCGGTTGATCCCGCCTGGAACATGGCTGTCGAGGGTAAAGGCGCTGATCCTCAAGACCCGTTGTCAGCGGGCCCCGTTCAACGAACTTTCCCCGAAAGGACGATTCCTTTATTACGACTTGTTGGTCAAGTTGCCACCACCTATTTGATTGCTGAAGGACCAGACGGATTGTATCTCATCGATCAGCATGCGGCTCATGAAAGAGTATTGTTCGAACGAT
>CAZTJD010000027.1:31118-33406 GCA_964613985.1 uncultured Anaerolineales bacterium | reverse complement strand
ATCTGTAAGAAAGCAGCAGTTAAAGCCGGTATGGTCCTTTCCATCGAAGAGCAGAGGACATTACTTACCGATCTAGAAGCATGCAAGTCACCGCGAACATGTCCTCACGGGCGTCCTACTATGATCCATTTATCTGTCGATTTGTTGGAACGCCAATTTGGACGTAAAGGATGAAGGAAGCTGTCATGCAATAAAAGAAGATCGTTGTATTCAATGGTAGTTTGCATGGGATTGGATTTGGTCTTGCATGAGAATTTCTCGTCAGTTTGGAAAAAGTTATGGTGTACACTCACGATGCCCTTCTCAAAGAGGGATGTCTTTAGTGGTTTAGGAATGGTATCCTATGAAAGCACTTTGGTTGGCAGGTCAGAATCTTTCCCTCAGGAACGATGTCCCAACTCCAGAACCAACGGAGGATGAAGCTTTAATCAAGGTTAAAGTGGCTGGGATATGTGCCACAGATTTAGAACAGGTAAGGGGATATCACCCATTTAATGGAATTCCTGGGCATGAATTTGTTGGCGTTGTCGAACATGCGGGGCAGGAGCGGGATTGGATTGGACAACGGGTTGTTGGTGAAATTAATGTTTCATGTGGCGTTTGTACACGATGTAAAGCAGGATTATATAATCATTGTGCTAATCGAAAAGTAATTGGAATCAGGGATCAAAACGGTTGTTTTGGGGAATATTTGATATTACCGTTAAAAAACCTTCACCGCGTTCCCGATACTGTACCTGATGAACTTGCTGTCTTCACAGAACCACTCGCAGCTGCACTCGAGATTTTACAGCAGGTTCCTATCAGACCTGTGGACAAGGTATTGATCATCGGTGCTGGGCGATTGGGGCAGTTGATTGCCCGGGTGATCTCGCTGGTTCCCTGTGAGTTATGCGTGATTGCGCGTTACAAGCCCCAAAAAGATTTATTAAGACGGGTGGACATAAAGCTTCTCGATGAGGATGAAATACCTGAATATGGGATGGATGTGGTCATTGAAGCTACCGGCTCTATTAATGGGCTTGAATTAGCCCTTCGAGCAGTTCGTCCTCGTGGGACAATCATTTTAAAAAGCACTTATGCCTCTTCGGGAACAATAAATCTCTCGTCCATTGTTGTCAATGAGATCACTATCGTAGGCTCACGTTGTGGACCATTCATCCCAGCGTTGCAGTTGATGGAGCAAGGTAAGATAGACCTGAGAGGATTAATTTCTGGACATTATCCATTGAATGATGGCATACAGGCTTATCGCCGATCAGCAAAAAAAGGCGTGTTCAAAATCTTGATTGATATATAAGAAGGGGTAGGCCAGGGGCGGAGAAGATTATTTTGGACTCGAAAGACTCATTCCCACATCTTTGAAAAGAAACATGGCGATATTTCCATTTGGTTTCCATCCCCATTATTAATGGGAGGGTGGCAATCATTCTATTGTCACCAACAAGCATCAATGCTCTTGAATAATTTCAGCGGTGATCGATGGTAAAACATCTGCCACATCTCCATATATAACGATATCAGAGCAACTGTCGATATAGGTTGGTGTCAGGTTAACCACAATAAGTTTTGCATCATTTTCTAAAGCTAGAATCGGTAATTCACTTGCGGGGGTCACAGTTAAAGATGATCCAACAACAATCATCAGGTCACATTTTTTGGTTTCATCTTTCGCCATCAACCATGGTTTGATCGGAAGCTGCTCCTCAAATAAAACCACATCAGGCTTCAAAATCTTGTTACACCGTGGACATCGGGGGATAATCCCCTCTTCGATATAAGATTCGATGTATTGATCAGATGCGTATTGTCTGAAACATCCGATACAGCTTAAGGTATTCAGACTTCCATGAATTTCAATAACTACTTTTGACCCGGCTTTCTGATGAAGACAATCGATATTTTGAGTGATGACAGCTCGAATCAACCCGTAGTTTTCTAATAAACTTAAGGCAATGTGGGAAGGGTTTGGGTTTGCCTCAATCAGGAAGCTGGCAAGAGGACGCAGCCATTGGAAGAATTTTTCAGGGTTGTAACGGAAGGAGGTAAGAGAAGCATATTCAGAGGGTGAAAAACGTGTCCATAAACCACTTCCCGGGGAGCGAAAATCCGGTATCCCGGATGGTGTTGAACTTCCAGCCCCACTAAGGACGATTGTGTAACTGGCGGATTTAATTAACTCCGCTGCCGTTTTAATTTTTGACTCCGCTACGGCAGTGCTGTCTTGATGTTGAGAATAATCTTCAGGAGGATGCCTCCCAGGAGGATGCCTCCCAGGAGGATGCCTC
>CAZTJD010000027.1:0-31018 GCA_964613985.1 uncultured Anaerolineales bacterium | reverse complement strand
CAGGAGGATGCCTCCCAGGAGGATGCCTCCCAGGAGGATGCCTCTCAGGAGGATGCCTCTCAGGAGGATGCCTCATAGGATTCCCATTGAGAATTCTTGGCGGCTATTAGTTCTGCAAGTCTGATGAATTGTTTCGCCGTGATGTTGTTTGCCTGTTGGACAACCATGGGATTGTTTGATATTTTGGCCTGATGCGCCAATTCTGGGGCAGGTGTGAAAAATGAGGCTATTTTATACCCAAGCTGGTTCTCTATCAGGTTTATTGTTTCGGGTTGAGAAGATCGGTATCTATTTACCAGGACGGGGATGATTCGGGTTTCATTAATTCCGATAGAGATCAGATCGCCAATTAATGCCCGGGTTTGCTTGATGACAATTGGGTCATTTGACAGGACGACTACCAGGCAGTCACAATATTTGGTAATTGTCTGCGTTGCTGGGAGAAGGTTTGCTCCCAGGTCCATAATAATCCATTGAGCCACATAGGGTAATTTACTGGTAATCTCTTTGATCGTTTCTGATTGGTAAATTTGATCAGCTTCCTTTGGTGATTGACTCGCAAGAAGCAGTTTTACACCTGAGTCATGGATAACAAGTTTATGGGCAATCATTTCAGGTGTGATCAGAGAAGATTGCATATCGATGAGGTCACTTAACCCAGCCTGAGCAGTATATCCCATTTCCCAACTGATATCTCCTCGGCCAGGATGGAAATCTACGATTAAACTGTTCTGGTTTGTCATCCGATAAATGGTAATGCCGAGGTTAATGACAGTGGTCGAAACCCCTACTCCACCTTTCGCTGCAATGGTACCCACCAAGAAACCTCGTCTCCCATCTTTTGGTAATGTGGTCGCCTTTATTTTTTGTGATCTATCTAGGAGAGCCTTTATTTGGGCGAATAACTCGCGTGGTTGCGTTGGCTTTGTCAGGTAGACATCCGCACCAGCTTCTAAACCAGATATTTTGTCCTCAACTTGTGCTTTAGCAGTGAACATCACAATGGGTATGTTGAAGAATTCATCATCCTCACGGATTTTTTTGGCAACATCAAATCCATCCATTTCAGGCATCATCACATCGAGCAAAATTAAATCCGGTTTATTCGTGGGCAGGATTTCTAAAGCGTGTTTGCCATTTTTTGCTGCGACAATCTCGTATCCCTGACGCTCCAACATAAGTCCCACCAACCTTAAGGTGTCTATTTCGTCATCAACAACAAGTATTTTGTAGACCATCTCCTTCCCTCCCGAAACATGTTCCATATACGAATAGGATCAATGATTACCCATCTCTAATTGTAGCATATTGGGTAATTTTGTGTGTTTAAGTTTATAATCTTGATATGTTGGTAGAAAAGGTATCTAGGATTTTAAAACACGAGTGTTATCTCGATAAAGATATTCCACTCATCGTTGGGGTATCTGGAGGTGCAGATAGCCTGTGCCTTCTAGACCTATTCATCCAGTCTGGTTACCAACCCATCATCGCTCATTTTAACCACGGCATCCGTCCAGAAGCAAAAGCCGAGGCAGATTTTGTTGATCAGTTCGGACGATCTAAAGGTATGCATGTTGTCCTGGCAACCGGTTCTGTCCCTGAACATGCTCGTGGAAATGCACTCTCAATTGAGGAATCAGCACGCATATTGCGCTACGGATTTTTGTTCGAACAGGCAAAAATATTCCATGCCCAGGCAGTCGCTGTGGCTCATAATGCAGATGATCAGGTCGAGACGGTCTTGATGCACATTCTCCGCGGTACCGGCTTGAATGGATTGGCCGGTATGACTTTCCAAAACCTTCCGAATCCATGGAGTGAAGACATCCCCCTAGTGAGACCCCTCTTAAACATTTGGAGGAAAGAGATCAACGTTTATTGTAAAGAGAACAACCTGGAACCAGTTTTTGATCGTACGAACCTCGATACACATTATCTTCGCAACCAAATTCGTCATGAACTCATTCCACTTCTCAATGATCTTGTACCTGGCTTTAAAAGAAGATTATGGCAGCTGTCTGATTTATTGAAGGCTGACCAGATTGTTTTGGCTGATTACACCGACCAGGTTTGGAGAACTATGGTTGCAGACCAGGGACGAGGGTTTGTATCACTTAATGTTAATTTGCTTAGGCGACAATCGTTAGGGATGCAACGCCTTTTAATCCGCAGGGGAGTAAAAGAGATTGCACAAAACCTCACCAATATTGATTATGCTTTTGTAGATCGAATTGTTAACTTCACTTCCAAAACAAGTTTAAGTCACGAGATGGATGCTGGTCAGGGAATGAAAGTCTTGGTTGAGGGAGATCAACTCTATATTGCCTATTGGAATGCAACCCTGCCAACCAGCCAATGGCCCCAGATTTGTGAAGAAAGGGCGTTGGCTGTCCCAGGTGAAATTCACTTAGGACCAAGATGGATACTCAAGGTGGAAAGGTACACTGATAATGAAACGACACGCAAGGCGGCAATCATGAATCAGGATCCCAATGTTGCCTGGCTCACCCTAAATGAAGGAATATCTTCTCTTCTTGTGAGAAGGCGGCGCCCTGGTGATCGCTTCCAACCCCTTGGTATGGATGGACGTTCAATGAAGGTTTCGGATTACATGATTAATCAAAAAATATCCCGCAGAGCACGGGAGAATTGGCCTCTTCTCTGCGTTGGCGATGAAATAGCCTGGATTGCTGGATATCGCCTGGCACATCCCTTCCGATTGCGGGAAGAGACTGGCGAGGTAATAAAATGCAGCTTGAATTACATCCCATTCTCAGAATCCTAAATCAATAATACTCATTTTCCCTGATTCTTTTTGATTACGAAGCGTCCTTGATCTGTGTTTTCAGTTGGTGGGAATATCCCTAAGGTCAAATTTATTTTTGCTTGAGAAATATTTAACCGTGCAAAACCTAATTCTGAGGCAGAAGGATAAGAAATGAACTCATTAATTTTCCAACCATGGACAGGTAATTCTCGGCTAAAAAATGCTTGCAATGCATCGACATTGGCAGGTCCTTTATACGCTTTCCAGGCAGAAAGATCGGCGATATCTGTGAGAATTATTTTTGGATCAATAAGGTTGAATTTGGGTGGAAGTGGAAGACCTAACTCGTCGATAACAATAGGGTTAATTTGTCTCAAAAACTGTAAACTAGAAATCAAGCTGGTCGCCAAGGGTTCAAAATGAGATCGTTCTTCTCTACTGTGGACGACCATAAAATGAAGAATTCTAGCATTATTTTCAAGGATACCGACCCATAGGCGTCTTTCTGTTTTTTGGGGAAGCAATATTTCCGCCTCAAAACCACTCCCGGATGGGAGGATCCAGGGAGCTGAACCCAACTTTTTTGCTCCAAGCATGATGGCTGTGCGAGTGATGTGTTTATTCCATAATGGTTCGATTTCCTTATTCAAGGCATTCCATTCCCCACGGATGAGAACATATCCCATTTCGGGACCTTGAAATTCGGGTTTCAGCGCCTCTTTGTTCAGGGCAAAGGCTTCTGTATTTTTAATGGTTCGGTGAATCCAACCATTGGAGAGGGTTACTTCATAACCCCAATAAGATTCTTGGTATCTTTTCATAAAGATATGAGCGTATATTATGCTTGAAAAAATACGTGCAGTGGATTAGCCACTGCACGTATTTTCTTAGAAATTTTTTAAGGATAAGATTATCCCCCAGCGACTGCAGGGATGAAGGTGATACGATCACCGTTTACAATCAAATCGTCGGGGAATGCTTGCAAGTTATTTACCATGATCACTTTTACCAAGTCCTTTGGCAGTCCGAGGTCCTGACGAAGTTGGTCGATGGTTTTTCCATTTTTTACCTGAACTATTTTGGGTTCTCCAATACCAAGTTCGGGTAAGAATTGTCTGAGGGTAGCGAAAACCCTCACCTCCACAGTCAGTTTATCTGCCGTTATGGATCCACTCATAAACTCTATCTAGCTCTTGGTCTGAGACAGTCCAGACGACGTTATGTGGTGGCAATTTCTCCATGCGCATGAATTCTGGCGGTCGGTCATCCTCTGCGGTGAAGCCTGCTAGCTCATTGAATAAACGTTCTTTCTTTAGAATTTCTTTCCCGATAGGGATCACGTCGTCGCCAGTAATCGCTAATCCAGTGACTCCAGCCACAGTTTCTGCCATGCCTTCCCAACCAGATGCGATATCAAGAATTGGAAATGCGATGAAGAGACAATAACCAGTACTGTCGATGAATGCGGTTGCAGCTTGGAAAGTTAGTGATAAGTCAGCTTTACCTTCATCTGAGAGAGGGTCAACCTTTCCGCCCACACCTGCTATTTCGGGTGCAATGGTATAACCTGCAGTGTGGTCAGCTCCCATTGGAGAGGTGGCATAGGTGACGCCGATACCTTTGATTGCTCTGGGTTCATAGGCAGGCATGGATTGCCCTTTTACAGTTGGGACGCGATGGACACCAAAAGCCTTTGCAGTAGCTTCCACGCCTTGACCAAGAATGCGACCAAGCGGTGTTTTATTGCGGATCTCATCAAAGGTTTTCAGTGCTCCAACTTTATCACCAAAATCGAGCAAACCGCCTTCCATGGCGATTGCAACCGTGTTGCCAGCTTCGATCGTGTCCAGACCAAGGTCATTGCATTCCCTGGTCATTAAGGCAACATAATCGAGATCATCGATCTCACAGTTGGCACCCAAAGCCCAGGCAGTTTCGTATTCGACACAGGAAACCATGTGAGTACCGTCTTCATTGGGATATACATTTGAGCATTTAATCACACATCCAGGATGACAGGCATGCCCAACCTCGCCCTCACCACCGTCTGCACAGCGTTCCTCAATGACTTCAGCGATCTTTTCACCAGAAATATTCGCAGCCCCTTCGAATTGCCCACTGCTGAAATTGCGAGTTGGCAAGCCTCCAGCCTCATTGATGATGTTTACTAGGATAGCTGTACCATAGGATGGTAAACCACCACCAACTTTTGTCAAATCGTGTTCTAATATTGCGGCTGTTAATTTCTTCCGACCTTGATCGAAAAGAACCTTGTCAGCGATTTCAACGCCGGGTGCTCCTGTATCGTCCACAACGATGGCTTTTATCCCTTTCGAACCCATAACGGCTCCCAATCCGCCACGTCCTGCATAACGACCAGGATGATTCTCTTGGTCATTGACTGAAATACCAGCATTGGAAAGTTTCATCTCTCCTGATTGCCCTATGCCAATGATCGCGGGATTTACTGGATATTTCTTCCCCAAAATTTCATCAACTTCATACATCCCCTTACTAAACAGCTCAGAAGCATCTTCGAATTGTACTTTATCTTTGTCAATAACGATTGTGTACCATTTCCCATTCGGAGGATTCCCTTCGATGATGATGGCAGCAATTTGGAGTCTGGCTATCTTTTGTGAAGACATTCCCCCGGCGTTGGACTCCTTAATTCCACCTGTTAACGGGCTCTTCGCGCCAAAGGAAGTGCACCCGCTGCTGGGGGCTGCGGGTGAACCTGAAACCCATCCTGGGGCAATAACCAATTTATTATTAGGCCCCAGTGGGTGGCATTGTGGTGGGACCTCATCGGTGATGATAGCTGAGGTCAAACCTCGTCCCGCCCATTTCATCCATTTCTCTGGAACAGGCTCATACCTGGCTTCTAATTTTGACATATTGATTCGCAGAATTTTTTTCGCCATTTAACACTCCTTTCTTTTTGTACTATTATTCTTGATCGATTTTTGTGTACGAATGGTGCATTGCACCATGTTTTGCCAAAGCTTGTTTTAAAGATTCGGACATAGGTACGCCATCTCGATATTGATAAGGCCACATATAGCCTCGTGAAAAAATACCAACATGTGCTCCATCCCAGAGCTGTTCATTGTGATCAATATTTAAACCCGGTACATCACAAAGCACTGCATCTAAAAAAATGAAACTGGTTTCTTCCATAGGAATTTTAATTTTTGTTAGCAAATCACCAAGATGGAAGTCAGGAGGAATGGGGACATCCAGTGTTACGATGTGTTTTCCACCAAAAAGCTTTGATATTTTTCCATAAATTGCTACGTTAACTGTGTATGGGCTTTTCGTCATTGTGTAAGCAACCTTTAAAACGCTGTATAAGATAATGTATCAGATATTGTGATGTTGAACAAGTAAAAAAACATATCAAATCATGACTATCCTTGTGCAGAAATCTTGGAGGTGGTAAAATTAAGTTTAATGTTAAATTTAAATTTATAAATTATTTGTTGATGGATAATTCGCGGACAATTCAAGATTTTGACGTTCTAAAGACTCTTTCAGACCAGAGGAGGCTTGATATCTTACGTCTGTTAATGAGACACCCTTATTCTTTAACAGAATTGGGGAAAAATTTAGGTATTCATCCGGCAAAAGTCCGTTACCATCTTAAAAAACTCGAAGATATTGGTCTGGTGGTGTTTGAGTCATCGAGAGAAGTACGAGGTTTTGTTGAAAAATACTACCAAGCCACAGCAAATGCATATATTATCAAACAGATTGTTTTACCTCAAACCAGTAAAAGACCAATCATTGTTGCCTTGGGAAGCCATGATCCAGGTTTAGACCTGTTGGCTTCCCATTTCGAAAATGATAAATCAGCCCCTAGCATGATAACCATACCTGTGGGTAGCCTGGATGGGTTAGTTGCCCTTCGGCAAGGAATGTGCCATTTTGCTGGTTGCCATTTGTATGATCCAGTAGGTAAAGATTATAACGTTTCCTATACTCGTCACTTTTTCCCAGATCAACCAGTCCATCTGTTCACCTTGGCTCATCGGTTACAAGGATTACTGGTTGAACCAGGTAATCCATGTGCAGTGCATGGACTAGAAGATTTACCTCGTGAAGATATTACCTTTATTAACCGTAATAAAGGATCGGGAACCAGGCTTTGGTTGGACCAGGAATTAAAGGATGTCAATATCGAGCACACGAACATCCGAGGTTATCCGAACACCGTAAATACCCATTTTGCCGTTGCTGAAGAAATTCTTTCGGGGAAAGCCAAGGTAGGATTGGCTGTTATGTCGGCAGCACGTAAATATGGCTTGGGATTCATACCAATGTTTGAAGAGCGGTTTGATCTGGTCGTCCTTGACGAAGCTTTTCACGATGAACTTTTAAAGCCGGCATTTGAATATATGCAAACAGCAGGTTTTCGGAAAGCGATTGAGGCTTTAGGTGGATACGATTCACATGATACAGGAAAAGTTATCGAAATATAAAAAAATTTATTCCATGGAGCAAACAGTGAAAAAAACAATTAGAAAATTTTATATTCTCATTTTCCTGCCAATCATCGGTTTAACAGCCTGTTTCCAAGCAGAAGCCACACAGCAAGTTGTTGAACCTTTGGTTGAAGGAGTGGTCCTGGAGGTAGTCGGACTCGAAGAGACGAAATCCCTGACGTTGGCAGAATTACAGACGATGACTCCAACGGAAGGATGGGGAGGCACAGTAAGCAGTGCTGGGGTTATAACCCCTCCACAACAGCTAAAAGGCGTGTCTTTAATGTCGATTGCTGATCTCGTGGGTGGGCTGGAGCCCGGGATGGGTGTTTCGGTGGTTGCCAAGGATGGATATGGCATGACCATGTCTTATGAACAGATCAAGAACGGGGATTTCATTACTTATGATCCTGGAACTGGGTTGGAGAATAAAGCTGAAGGACCTCTGCATGTCATTGTTGCTTATGAACGGGATGGAGAACTGATTTCTGCTAATGACGATGGACCCTTGCGTTTGTTCATCGTAAGCCCAAAGAATGATAATATCGTTGATGGGCATTGGTCTGTGAAGTGGGTTACCCAGATCAGGTTGAAACCTATGTCAGAGGAATGGTCGTTGTACCTGGAAGGTGCTTTGACAGAGGAAATGGACCGAAACTCTTTTGAATCATGTTCAGCACCGGGCTGTCATCAAGCCAGCTGGGAAGATGAAGATGGGAATGTTTGGACCGGCGTGCCTCTCTATTATCTAGCTGGTCGGGTTGATGACGGTATCATTCACGAGGACCGTGCTTACAATGATGAGTTTGCAAAGGCTGGATATATCCTGGAATTGTTCGCTGAGGATGGATATAACGTTTCTATAACAAGTGAACAGAGTGATTTCAACCGCCATATTTTAGTTGCGTCGAGTGTTAATGGAGAGGCCTTGGGAGAGAAGTATTTCCCTATGCGCCTGGTCGGAGATGATCTGGAAAAGAGTGAGATGCTGGGTGCCCTGGCTCAAATTGTCATCGTACCCGCAGAAGGGGTTGATATGCCCTCCGCTGAAGTCCCCGAATCGATCGAAGAGCAAATCGAATTCGTTTTGCCTAAAGACGCTGCATTAATGATTTTAGGCAAGGTAACCAACCAACTCACACTGAAAATAGAAAACCTTGAAAACATGAATGTGGTCGAAATCCAGGCAGAGTATCCCCAAAAAGGAACACAAACCTACCGTGGTATACGGCTGAACGACCTTTTAGACTTTGCTGGAGTCGAAACAGGCACCACCGAGCTGATTGTTACCGCAAGCGATGGTTATCAGGTTTCGATAGGTTTAGCAGATGTTCAGAATTGCCAGGACTGTTTGTTGGCATTCGATGAGGAGGGTATGCTCAACCTTGTTATGGTTGGGATGGATAGCGGTTTTTGGGTGAAGGATGTAAATTTCCTACAGGTGAAGTAAAGAATTGACCTCTGAATGAGTAGGAAATCTTCAATTCATTTTCTTTTATTATATACCCTGGCAGTTCTGCTTGTAGGCTGCCAGGGTAAATCCAGGCAAACTGTCAAGATTTTTGTCGCTGGAAGTCTGATAGAACCCTTCTATCAACTAGAAAGGGTATATGAGGCAAAAAATCCTGTAATTGATCTTCAAGTAGAAGCGCATGGGAGCATCCAGGTTATCCGTCATGTCACAGAGATCCATGACTTGATCGATATTGTCATACCTGCTGACTATCGACTGATCCCTATGATGATGTACCAGAACGTTAACCCTGAATCTGGTGAACCCTATGCCAACTATACCCTGCAAATTGCCAGAAATCGACTTGTCCTTGCCTATACCCCGCAAAGCCATCATGCGGGAGAGATCAACGAAGAGAACTGGTATGAAATTATCGCAAGAAAAGATGTGAGATTTGGCTTGTCCGACCCCCGATTTGATGCTGCTGGTTACCGCTCCCTGATGATCGTACAGCTAGCGGAGCATTATTATCAAGATCCATCCATCTTCGAGAAAGTCTTTCTTGGGAGATTCAAGAAAGCAATCACTGTAAAAAAAGATGGAGAACAACAGGTTATCCAGGTGCCAGAACTATTGGAGATCAAGGAAGGATCGAATATCGTCCTGCGGGGGGGAAGCGTTGCCTTATTAGCTTTGCTTGAATCTGGTGACGTAGATTACGCCTTCGAGTATGAAAGTGTCGCTCATCAGCATGGTCTATCCTACATTTTGCTGCCAAAAGAATTAGATCTGAGTGATCCGATGTACCAGGAGTGGTATGGAAATGTTCGCGTAAAAATAGACTATCAACGTTTTTCCTCTGTAATCCCTGAGTTCGAAGGCGATGTAATCACTTATGGAATGACGATTCCAACCAATGCGCCGAATCCGGAAGGAGCGCAAGATTTCATCCTATTCTTCTTAGGTCCCGAGGGAAAAGCAATTATGGAATCTAATTTTCAGCCTATGCTTCCCACGGTCTCGGTGGATAACCCAACAAACCTCCCTGAACGCTTACTCTCGCTGATCCCATAAAGAAAGGGCCCTGTCGCGTTTGTGTCAGTAATTTAAAAAGTGATTATCTCAAAGAAATTGAACTGGTTCTGGATATCTTTTGGATTTGCAGGAATTTTATTACTGTTGTTTATTCTGCTGCCAATCTTCGCAATTCTATTGGGGACCAGTTTGCCCACCTTACTTCAAACATTACAAGATACGGAAGTCTACCTATCTTTATTGTTAACGTTCTATGCTGGGTTGATCTCGACAGTTATCACCTTGCTAAGTGGAGTTCCTTTGGCATATCTCCTGGCGAGAGTCGAATTTTTCGGGAAATCATGGTTGGAAGGATTGATCAATTTGCCTATCGTAATCCCCCATACGGCAGCAGGAATAGCCTTATTATTGGTTTTTGGTAGGCAAGCCCCCCTTGGTAAGTTATTTAATGAGGTTGGGATTGGGTTTGTGGACCAACTCCCTGGTATTATCGTTGGGATGACCTTTGTCAGTCTGCCTTTCCTGGTGCGGTCTTCCAGAGAAGCATTTACTCTGGTAGACCCCGAGTTAGAAAGGATTGCTGAAACGGAAGGTGCATCAAAATGGCAGGTTTTTTTCCTGATTACACTTCCACTAGCTTGGCGTGGCGTAGCTGCTGGCGCATTGATGATGTGGGGTCGGGCTATCAGTGAGTTTGGGGCAGTAATTATTATTGCTTATCATCCGAAAGTGATCCCCGTATTGGTTTATGAAAGATTTTCAGGTTTCGGCCTGGCAATGGCTCAACCCGTAGCGGTAATATTGATTCTGGCGTCCTTGGTGATCTTTGCCTTGGTTCAGATTCTCCTCAAAGTAAGAGAACAGAAAACCTAAATTTTGTTGGATAATCGCGCCATTTGGTGTGAATAAAAAAGGAGTATATTATGAAAATGCATCAAAAAACTATCGTCATCTTTTTGTTCTTGTTTGCCTTGATGTTGGTAGGATGTGCTGCTCAAGGAGAAACTGCTTTGACCGTGACCGGCAATGTAGTCAAAGAAAAGGCCTGGACCGAAAATCAGGTTAAAAAGATGAACGCCATCGATGTTGAATCCACTAATAAAGAAGGAGAAGTAAGCACCTATAATGGTGTCTTGATTGCGGATTTGTTTAATGTTGCTGAACCGAACAGCGGCGCAAGTGCCGTGGTGTTTGTAGCTGATGATGGCTATAGCGCAGAGGCAACCCTTGACGAGGTAATGAATTGCACCAATTGCATTGTCTCATTCCAAAATCAGGGTGGCTTTAGCATTGTTATGCCAGATTTCTCCGGAAAGCTTCAGGTTAAAGGCGTCGTTGAGATTCAGGTAAAATAACCTTTACGCTGACAGTCTAGGAGCAGTAAGAACAATTAATCTCTGAGGTGGAGGATAGGTAGTAAGAAATCCACTGCCTGTCCTCTAGCCTCTTTTTGTTGTTGATTTACAATTTATTATGTTCGTCTTTGTTTTATAACCGGGATCTGTAAATGCAGTATGTGATTGGAATCGACGATATGGACACTCTTGAATCTCGTGGGACAGGCTATTTAGCCAGGGTCATTGCCGATGTCTTGGGGGAGGAGTTTGACGTCCTTGGTGTAACCCGGCACCAGCTATTGGAGGATGATCGAGTCCCGAAAACCGCGAAAAATAGCTGCGCTGCAATCCTTCTTGCTGGGACAAGTTTTTCATTACAGGATATTGCGGGATTCGCTCGGAGAGTAATCCTGTTTTTATTGGGTGGCGATCCCGAGCAGATTATTGTGGCTATCCTGGTTGGTATTCTAGGGCATATGGGTAAATTTTTGGTGAAATGGATTTTTGGTATTGTAAGTGGTGCGCCAGTCGGATTTATTGCTTTAGGTTTACTGCGATCCTTGCTGGGATACGTGGTATTTGGGGCGATTGGGGGCTTTTTAGGATGGCTTACGATCAAAGGTCTTAAGCGCGCTGGTTTTTTCGCTTATCTATTAGAGAAAAAATAGTGCTGACTGCTTAATCATCGGGTGACATTTTGGAAAGCCTTCTTAATTTCATCCGAACTTCTCGCCACTGAACCTTTGAAATACCTAATTTCTGCCTGATCTTGTTAGGTTTCATGCCAGCCTCCCAGTCGTTTAAGGAACAGGTCCAGCGACACATGTCAAAGGAGAGGTGTTTCTCCAATCCAGCTTCATCACTCAGATCTTCTAACAGGTATTCCAACCGTCTGGGAGACCAAGGGAATACTCGGTCGGTCAAATCATATTCAGCTTTATATTGAGGGTAGGCTTCTACCCAGTCTACAGGGATAGTAATATTACGTTCCTTATAACGATGTTGGGTATTGGTATAACGCACATAGAGCGTAGGCCCTTTAGGAGATTCTAGATCTATGTGATTAGGACTCAGGTTAAGACATTCCCCTTTTTTGATTCCTGTCGTTAATAACAGCCTCACCAGCATGAAATGCCTGATATCGGGTTTGTCGGATTGGTGAAATGTTTCGGCAGCTCCCATTATTTTTTTGATCTCCTCAGGCCATAGGACAGACGGGGTAGGGCTAACAACAGATTTTTGGACGATTTTTTCTGCTGGATTGACCAATATTACACCCCCTTCCTCCAACCAGCGGAAGAAAGCCTTGATTGAGGTTATTCGCCGTGCCAGGGTTTTTGGACTGCAAGGGACGCCGCGCCCTTTCTGCATCCAATCCAGGAAGTTGTTTATATCCTTGGTTGAAATATTTCCTAAGGTTTGGTCGGGGGGCAAGTACGAAGCCAACAAGCGCATATCTGCTGTAAAAGCTTTGACTGTGTGTGGAGAACGGCCCTGATCGTTAAGGAACATTTCCCAACCAAGCAATGCAGGCTGGATAAGAGTCTTAGTTGTGATATGAGCAATAGGTTGGTCAGACATTTCGCACCTCTATAGCAGTTCGTATAGCCAATTATGCGTATAGTATAATTCTTTATTCTTTTACCGTCAATTGTCCTTCTGGTGGGTTTTTAATACCAAATCAAACATACCAATCGAATTCTCCATTAAATTCCAAGCCTCTGTCGTTATTGTATAGCCCTTACTAGAATAAATCTATCTTTCTTTCTATATTTAAGATACAATCATATTGTTACCACAACGGTATCAACAAAGGCTAGTTATACCTCTTCTGTGAATCAGATTAGGATTTCACCAGAAGGAAATTACATTCCTGGTTATCCGTCATTACCATCGTTTTAGAATTCTTGGAGAAATGTATGAGAATTCGTTTGATTATCGCCACTTTGCTATTATTGTTGGTAGGTTGTAACAAGGCTGCCGAGGTTGAATTGAACGCTACCTTACCCGAATCAGGAGAAAATGGTGCGCGTACGGATACACCGGTACCAACACAAGAACCCACATCCACTTTAACGCTTACCACCGAACCTACCTTACCAGCTACCCAAACACCCACTGTTCCTCCTGATGTTCAGGTAATTTCATACCAGATCTCAGAAGTGGATGGGATGGGTATGGTACTTGTGCCAGCGGGGGAATTTATGATGGGAAGTGTAGATGGTTGGGAGTCTGAACAACCTGTTCACACGGTAAATTTACCCCAGTTTTGGATTGATCAAACCGAAGTGACGAACAAGCAATACCAGTTGTGTGTTGAAGCTGGTACCTGTGATGTTCCAGGTCGCCTGGATTCTTTCACCAGGCATGAATACTATTCTAGTGATGCCTTTGCTGATTATCCAGTAATCAACGTATCATGGTATGACGCTGCGAACTATTGCCAATGGGTAGGACGACGTCTACCGACGGAAGCAGAGTGGGAAAAATCAGCTCGAGGTGTTGATGAGAGGATTTACCCCTGGGGAGAAAATATTAGCTGTGATTATGCAAATTATATCAGTTGTGAGGGTGACACTGCCCCAGTGGGTAGTTATCCATTAGGAGCCAGCCCGTACGGCGTTCTTGATATGGCTGGGAATGTCTGGGAATGGGTATCAGATTGGTATTATATTGGCTACTATGAAAAATCTCCCCTGGATTACCCGCTCGGTCCTGAATCTGGGGCTTACCGAGTGGTTCGTGGCGGGTCGTGGAACGATTATGAGTGGTACCTTAGGACGACAGCTCGCTATTCATATTTCCCGGATAATGAGAGAGTAAGTATTGGCTTTCGCTGTGTGTTCGCCTCATCTGAATAATCTCTGTAGGTTTTTTTAACCTAAAAGTTATATTAGGTGTATTGCTACGAATAGGATGGCGATATCTGCTGATTCCAAGCCTCATTCCGATGGTCAATCTCGTTAATGGTTCGATCTGTTATAGAACGGATTAAATAAAAACAGCATGAACATCAGCATGCTGTTATTTAACCTTGTTTTATTTCGATGTTGAGATTTTTACAATCTTTCCTTTGGGTGTAGCGACTACTCGTACCCACCGTGGGATTTTCTGTCCTGTAGGTCCACTTCCACTGAATTTATAAGTTACCAGATAATTTTCTTCATCCGAACTTCGATTCGAATTACCCTTTGAATTGGATTTTGATTGCTTACGAATCGTGGGTTTAACACCGACCACTTCGGGGAATTTCTTGGAAATTTGGTTATTTATTTTTTCTATTACTTTAGGATCCATTTTCAATTCACTTTTCCTGTTGCATAGGGTTGACGACGAAGGAATGCAGGTAGATCAAGGTTATCTGCGGCAATTGATGATACTGGTTGAAGGATATCATGTTTTTCAAACTTAACATCCAGTACAGGTTTTTTGATTTGTTTTATTTCTGATCCTGGCAGGATATCCTCAAGTGTCTTTGCTCCTAACCCCGTGATAACGAGATTGACCTGTACACTATCTTCTAGATGATCTTTTTGCGTTGTGCCCATCACAATCTCGGCACTGTTGTTAGTTTGCGCCTGTAAATAGATAAGTGCATTGGAGACCTCAACTAAGGCAAGGTCATTACCGGCAGTGAAGTTTGCAATAACACCGGTAGCATTTTCCAGTGATATTTCTCCTACTAATGGATGGTTGATTGCCTGTTTCACCGCTTTGAGTGCTTTGTCTTCGCCCTCACCGCGTCCGATAGCCATTAACGCCCCACCACCTAAATGCATCAATCTACGAATATGTGCAAAATCGACATTAATCAGACCTGGCTCAGTGATCAGTTCTGTGATACTCTGAACTGCTTGCCTTAATACATCATCAGCTAAACGGAATGCAGTTTCAAGCGGGAGATGTTGAGGCGCTACATATAGCAGACGATCGTTGGGTATGGTAATCAACGTGTCAACTTGCTTATGAAGCTTTAATAATCCATTGGTTGCATTTTCTGCTCGTCTACCCATTTCAAAAGAAAATGGCATTGTAACGACAGCGATGGAGACTGCCCCTGCCTTCCTGGCGATTTTCGATGCAACAGGTATCGCCCCTGTCCCTGTACCTCCTCCCAAACCTGCGGTCATGAATACCATATCTGCCCCATCAATTGCCTGGTCAATTTCCTTCCAACTTTCTTCTGCAGCGGCTTGCCCAATTTCTGGTTTTCCACCCGCTCCAAGTCCCCGGGTGACTCTCGGACCAAGTTGAATTTTTACTGGAGCTTGGTTGCGCTCTAAGGACTGCAAGTCTGTGTTGGCAACAATAAACTCGACCCCACGAATACCTAATTCCATCATACGGTCGACAGCATTTCCACCCGCTCCCCCTAGACCGATTACTTTTAGAACAGGTGAATAAATACTACTGTATTCTTTTTCAGAAGGTTTTTTATGTTCTCTAATGAATGGGTCCATTGTATTCCTCTCCATCAACGTGTTAAATCACTCAACATCAAAGATGCAATAACTGTGCCATATCGTCGACCTGTTGGACCATGCAACCTGATAAGCGGAGTTCGTTTACCGTATCTTTCGAAAAGACCTGATTGAGATTCACTATGGTGACTCTATCTGCCATCCGTGCTTCAGCGATGGAAAATCCTATGGTCGGTTTGTATTTATTTACTATCGGGCGAATCAGATCCATGTCAATTGCTGTACCCTCATCTTCTAAACCTGGAAGCAACAAGTAATGTTTGATTGATTTCTTGGTAAATGGTATCGTTTGGTCATTCTTTTTCCCTTGAGATGTCCAGGAGTGGATAAAATCAACGATTGGAAGGCTGCTTCCATCTGGTTTGAACCATGCCATTTTCGAATATTTGCCATTGAATGAATCTGCCAGGAGCCAGAAACCAGCACCAATCACCTCTGGGGGCACCGGGGCTAGATTGGGTAGGGTTTCTCCTTCCAATAGTTGTGCGATCGCTTTATTATTTTTAGTGCTGGTTTTATTTTCTTTCTCATCGACTGGGGAAGATGCGACTTCAAAAAGGAAAATTGGACGTGGTTTGATCAGACAAGATTGAATGATTGCTTGATACCACTCAAAAATTCTGAACCCAAGATGATCCTCACCTTGCTTTGACACGCTATAAGGGGCTGTATCAGGCCATCGCTCTGGTCCTCCAAGGCCCCAATTTAGATCATGACCATTGGTTCGAGCTATTGCCCCAATTACAATGGTACTCAATAGTTGAGCATGCCCTCGACGCTTTATCCCTAGCAAGGAAGCTTTCAGAAAAACCGTATCCCAATAATCTCCACCAGGTTCTAGCGGAGGGAAAATCGGTATCAGGCCATAATCGAGACTTAATTCAGCCACAGGTAGAAAGGTATCCAAAAACCTTTCAACCAGATCTGCTTTTGTCCAATTTGAAGCCTCCCAAAATGAACGAAGATTAGGTTTGTTGAAGAAAGAGACATATCGCACTCCCCATTTCGCATAGACTTCCAATAATACTCTGATGTCTTCCAAGTCAGGCATCTGATCAGGGAGGTAGGAGAACTGAAGGACGGGCTCAATTTGAGAAGCACATAAGCGCTTGATAAATTCTTCAGGTATGGCACGATCTTTAGGAGTTGATAAGACCAACCAGCTGGCTTCCAGGGCGGTCATTTTGGGAAGCCAGGCATCCAAATCACTATTTGTATAGTGATGAGTGTCGGGGATATAGTGCAGGCCAATTCTTTTTAATCGAGACATAGGTTTACCGGATGGAAATATTCTAAGTTGTATTAATCGTTATTGTTTCAAAGTCAATGGTGCAAGAGCTATGCCAAATTTAATATACTTCAAAATATTCATAACTGCATGCTATAATTTTGTCCGTAGATTTTTTAGTGGTTGAGATACTATTGGAATCACTTATCAGAAATAAGATAGTTGATGTGAAAAGATTAGGAAAACTCGTTATTAATATTCCTTCTACGCGAGGAGATACCTTTTGATTCTTGTTACTGGTGGTACTGGGTTTATCGGTAGGGTCCTGGTCCGTCATCTAGTTGAGTCTGGCTATCGGGTTCGGATATTGATCCGTCCATCAACAAAGTCTCCAAGATTGCCGCGTGGGATCGATTTTGAAGTTAGTGTTGCAGGCTTAAATGATTTGAGAGGATTAAGAGCGGCTATGGTTGGTGTTGAAACCGTGTACCATTTAGCAGGAGTGGAGCGGTTGGGGACAGAAGCCAATCTTTTAGCTGTGGAAATCCAGGGAACGAGAAATGTAGTTAATGCGGCAGTTGATGCTGGAATAGACCGATTCTATTACCTAAGCCATCTTAATTCTGATCGTGCTTCTGCATTTCCCCTGTTAAAAGCAAAAGCGATTTCGGAGGAATATATCCGTCGAGGAGGTGTTAATTACACCATTCTGAGAACAGGATTGATTTATGGGGTAAATGATAGTCTTACAATGGGTCTGGCACAGTTATTGAGTGTTTCACCCTTGTTTTTTTATATTCCTGGGGATGGGAATAACCTGATTCAACCTTTATGGGTAGAAGATTTAGCAACCTGCCTGACCTGGTCACTTGAAGATGAAAATGTTCTCAACCAGATGTATGAAATTGGTGGACCAGAGTTTCTAACCTTAAATGATGTCATTAAAATAATTATGCAGAAACTTCATTTAAGGCGAAGGATTGTGCACGTACCTCCGCCGATGATGCGTATCTTTACGGTTTTTCTAGAATATTTATTACCTGCTTCGCCCGTCTCAGTATATTGGTTGGACTATTTTTCAACAAACCGTACCTGTCCTTTGGACACAATCCCCCGGTTATTTAATTTGATGCCATCACGTTTTTCACGGCGACTGGATTACCTTCAAGATAGGAACTGGGGGTTAGAGTTTTGGAAAAACTCATTTAAAAAAAGGACTTAATCATGGTTGGAAACGATCAGATCTTGTCATACATTGATATCCGTTTGTTAGAGTCGCCGGAGGAGTTGAAGGCTGTTGAAGATTTGCAGCGGATTATCTGGCCCGGCAATGAGATAGAAATTGTTCCAGTCCATATTTTCCGCGCCACGATACACAATGGGGGATTGGTCCTTGGCGCTTTTTCTGGTAAGAAGCTGGTTGGTTTTGTTTTTGGATTTCCAGGGTATGAATTGGATGGGAAAATGCCGCGCAACTATCACGCCTCCCACATGGCAGGTGTTCACCCGGAATTCCGGAATGCAGGGATCGGATATAAGTTGAAACGTGCTCAATGGCAGCTTGTCAGGAGACAAGGTATCAATCGTATAACCTGGACTTATGATCCCCTCCAGAGTCGGAATGCCAACCTGAATATCTCCAAGTTGGGGGCTGTGTGTAATACTTATATTCCTGATTATTATGGGGAGATGCGAGATGAATTGAATGCAGGGATGCCAAGCGATCGATTCCAGGTCGATTGGTGGGTAAATTCCAACCGAGTAAAACGGAGATTAGCGACCCTAAAACCGCCACAGATAAATATATCTCAGTATCTTAATGCGGGGATTCCTGTTATTAACCAAACGATAGTAAACGAAGCTGGTTTCATTGTTCCCGATGCTGCCTCAGAAGATCGAAGCCAGGCACCAATGTTATTGCTTGAGATACCTGGTGACATTCAGTCAATCAAACAGGTTGACTTAAACCTGGCTGTGTCTTGGAGTAACCACATCAGAGAATTGTTTTTGGATCTGTTTAATCGGGGGTATATTGCCACTGATTTTGCATATTTCTCTGGAGAACCACAGCATAGCTATTACGTTTTGACGTACGGTGAAGCCACATTTTAATTTATTTTTTTTCTACGACTTTGCTGCAAAAACCGAGTTTTTTAGGATTTGATGGTGAAAGTTTTCCACTTTAAGCTCGAAAATCGACAATTTGAGGGATATCGCCCTCGAAAAACTCGGTTTTTTGGGTTTCTTTTCCATCTAGAAATCATCCACTACCTTTTTACAGTAGACTCTTCTACCATATTCCTGTTGAAAGGAACTAAATATGTTAATCGACTCAATTACCCTTAATCATCTCCGAATGCCCTTAAAGTCTCATTTTGAAACATCCTTTGGTCGAGTTTATGATCGTGAATGTATTCTCCTGGAAGTTTTCTCGGAAGGGATCGTTGGTTATGGCGAATGTGTTGCCGATCGTGATCCTGGCTACTCTTATGAAACTGTCGGTACCTCCTGGGTTATTTTAAGGGATTTCATGTTGCCCATGTTGTTGGGGAATGACGTAAATGATGCTGAACATTTACAACATTACCTTGGTGAAATTAAAGGATACAACATGGCGAAAGCAGGCCTGGAGATGGCATTGTGGGACCTCCAAGGGAAAAAAACTGGTCTTCCCTTAGCTGGACTCCTGGATGGAAAACGTGACAGGGTGGAAGTTGGAGTCTCTGTGGGGATTCAAGATTCTCCAAAAATCTTAATCGAGGTAGTAAGCGATTATCTTCAAGAGGGTTATCGACGTATAAAATTGAAGATAAAACCAGGTCGCGACTTCCAGGATGTATCAGCAGTCAGAGAAGAATTCCCAGACTTATGCCTCCAGGTAGATGCAAATTCCGCATATACATTGGAAACGGCAGAAGTTTTATTTCCACTAGATCAGTTGGATTTATTGCTTATTGAACAGCCTTTAGCTGAAGATGACCTCTGGGATCATCACAAACTTCAAGAAAAGTTTAAAACACCTATCTGCCTCGATGAAAGCATTACCCATCCCAGGCATGCACGACAGGCATTAGAAATGAATGCCTGCCGGATCATCAATATCAAACCTGGCAGAGTTGGTGGCTTGAGGAACGGAATTATTATTCATGATATTTGTCAGGAAAACGGTGTACCTGTGTGGTGTGGAGGCATGTTGGAAACCGGCGTGGGTAGAGCTGCAAACCTGGCATTTGCTACCCTTCCCAACTTCAGACTCCCGGGTGATATCTCTGCAACTGAACGGTATTATGAGGCAGATATAACAAATGAGATTTTTACTTTAAATAATGATAGCACCATCGATGTCCCGACGGGTCCTGGTCTCGGTGTAACAATAAACAATCAAATGTTAAGTCGATATACCTTGAGAAAAGAAATCTTTCATACGGAAAAATGAATCAAATGCGCCCCCCGGGATTTTGGTGTATTTTTTCCACTTTTGATTGATTTGACAAATGTTTCAGTAGACTCAAGGAAAAAGAAATATCCTGAAAGGTAAAAAAAATGAAAATTCACGATATAACAGTCTCAATATCAGCAGAGATGCCAGTTTGGCCCGGCGATCCTGGGGTGAAAATAACCAGGAGCAGTTCCATTGCGAAGGGAGATGATGCAAATGTCAGTCATTTTTCTCTTGGTGCGCATACAGGTAGCCACGTGGATGCCCCGATCCATTTTATCTCAGGAGGTAGGTCTCTTGATGAGATACCGCTTGAACGGTTCGTTGGCGACGTACAGGTTGTTGAAATTTTAGATGTCGACCTGATTACGGCCGAAACTTTGAGAGCACATCCCATAAAACTTAAATCCAGCCGTCTATTATTTAAAACTAAAAACTCCGAAATCTTGGGGAGAGGTGAGAATGAATTTCAAGAGAATTTTGTTGCCTTGAGCCCTGATGGTGCTGAATATCTTGTTAATCATCAAGTAGATTTTGTTGGCATTGATTATTTATCGATTGCCCCCTACCTTGAGTCTGCTCCCACCCATATTATCTTGTTAGGAGCAGGGGTTGTAATCCTGGAAGGGATTGATCTTAGTGGTGTTGACCCAGGGGAGTATATCTTGTTTTGTCTACCTTTGAAAGTGAAAGGGGTGGATGGCGCACCAGTGCGTGCAATTTTAGTAGAGAAATGAGTAAAAAATTCTTGCTGATTTTGAATGGAAATCTGTTATTGCCGGAAACATGTTTGCAGAAGATGCGGGAGATATATTACCAATCAGCAATTATGCCGTCGGTTATTATTTTGCTCCCCCTTTGCATGGGGACCATGGTGGATTACAGCCTGACGATTCAAGAGCAACTTTAGCGCTTGGTTTTTTTAGATCAAGGTGAAACTGTAATAAATGAAAAGAAGGTTGCTATCATACAAGCTCTGGAAACCCGCTGCAGGGTTGAGAGAGGGAGAGAACCTTCCACTGCAGACCTATTAACTTGCCTGATTCCTGTTTTAGAGGTCGACTGAGGGTCGTGAGGCTTGGATCACCAGGATACCTATTGGAAACCTGGATGAATAACTCTAAATCAAACCCTACTTGCCTTTATAAGATACCAGTAACAGGTAAGGTATAACCACCATCGACAAGGATAACCTGACCACGGATCATCGCAGCTTCAGGTGTACAGAGGAATGCAACTACACCAGCAATATCCTTGGGAGTTGCCAGCCGACCAGCGGGGGTTAACTCGCGCGCACGTTCCACAAGATCATCATCTTCACTTATCGAATTAAAATGCTGCAAGGCATCCGTGAGGACAATGCCCGGGGATACAGCGTTGACAATGATATTATATGGAGCGAATTCAACAGCCAGATAACGAGTGAGGCTTTCAAGCGCTGCTTTACTTGCCCCAACCGCTACATAATCTGGAAGAACACGGTTTCCACCAGGACTGGAGATGCTGACAATCGCACCACCATGGCGCGGTTTCATCAATATCATCGCTTTTTGACTCATAAATAACAGCGATCGAGCATTGATATTCATGGACCAATCCCACCCTTTTGGACGTTGCTCGATCACAGGCCGGTTGAAACCAGAAGCAGCATTGTGAATGAGAAAATCTAATCCACCGAATTCTTTTTCAACTTCTTCAAAAAGCAGATTTATTTGTTTAATCTCACCGATATTTGCTTTGATTACCAGGGCTTTTTGACCCAACTCCCGGATTTCCATAGCTGTCTTCTCAGCTGGGGATCGATTACGAAAGAAATTGACAATAATGTCAGCCCCCAGCTCAGCAAAAAGAAGGGCGATACCTCGTCCAATTCCCCTCCCAGAACCAGTAATCAGGGCGATTTTTCCGGTAAAAGGCTTGGCTAATGTCATTGCAAATCATCCTTTCGAAAATTCCCAATGAAACAAACAAATAATCACGGAGGTCCTCATCGTCTCGTTAATAAATTTTCCTTTGAGAAACCTGGCTTGCCGTTTCTTCCGGAAAGCCAGGTTGTTGATGTCGTTTTTGTCTTCATTGAAGAGAAACTACCAGATCCAATTGAAGATTCTCTAGAAACTTTTCTTGAAGACGACACTGGTGTAGATTTATTGAGTAGCTTGGGAAGCTTGTTCAACAGAAAGAAATAAGCTCATTATCTCAAAGACCTTCCTGCTATGGTAAATTTCGCTGCTGATCATCGTATGGACAATTTCACCGAGGTTTTTTGAGCTGAAAACCTTATGGTTGGTTTCCATCCACCAATCATTTTCGTCAAGTTTTTCCAGGATTTCCAAGGTTTCAAGTCTTGCATCAATGTAGCTGGAAAATGCTTCTAAAGGATCTTGTTCTGGATAAGAAGGATCCCCAAGAGATTTATCAAGATCAATTCCTGGGAAGGAAGGGATCTTTCCTTTCATCGTTTTTTTCAATTGTGGAAGATTTACCTCCCGTTCCACGTCCCGTAAGCGACAGGCAATATTTGACAGTTTCCTTTCCAATTCTTCAGGATAATTGGGCCAACCATTCTGCTCAAGCCTGGAGAAGATGGTCGACAATCCAGCAGGAGTACCATGTAGAATCGCCTTCATCGCTGAGGGACTATTGAAATCTGGTATCATCATATCTGGATTTTGCGAATCGATCCATCGTTGAACTTCATCAAGGGTTCCAATCCCGTCAGGCTTGGGGAAACCCTCCGGATAATTCTCCTCGTCATTCTTTATCCAAAAGGAGGAAATACCTATCCGATTGCTCCCATTGATATCATGATCCGGGTCATTCCCCACCATGACAATTGGGTCATTAGGCCACCCAATCCGAGTCAGAAACTCAGCGAAGTAGGCCGGGTCAGGCTTGGCGAAATGGAAGGTTTCATAAGAGGGAATTAATGCAAACTGGAATTTATCCTCAGGGAAACCAGCCCATTTAAGGCGTTGAAGGACAGCTGTCCTGGGAAAGAGAGGGTTCGTTGCGATTCCAACTCGATATCCACGTTCAATTGCGTTATCGATAAATTTTCTGGCTTTAGGTCGGTATTGGGTATATCTTTCTAACGAAGGGAAAACAGAATCATAGAACTGGCTAATTTGGTCACGAAGGGATGGTTCTGATATGCCAATTGCTGGGTAGAAACGAGAGTCAAATGTCTCTTTTAACGTTCGATCTGGTTTTTGATTTAAAGACATGGTGCGGGTGGCAGCAAGCATGGAAGCCACCATTTTTTCTGGGGCAATGACTTCTGCCAGATGTTCGCCAAGTGCCTGTAGATAGGCAGGAATAAAAATCTCCATGGCATTACCGAGAAGGGTGTCATCCAGATCAACCAGGAGTGTCAGAACCATCTAATTCTCCAGAGAAAATGGGGGGTAAGGGATGGCATTGCCCACAGCCAATTTTGGGTTCAGCAACAATGCAGTCACACTTGTTACAGTAAGCGGTGACCTTAACGCGTCGTTGGAGGTAAGGGAAAGGTCGAAAAATCTCCCCTTTTAATTTCATGTACTCACAAGCATTTGCTATTAAAATCTCAGGGACCGGGCAGGTGAAACACAATTCTGGTTTCCAGCTTTGTGTTTCTCTCGAGTCAATCAGTAAGCGGCATTCTTCCCGATGACGACCGCGGTAATAGTCTCCGTAAAAATATTTACAGTCATTTCCTGCGGGTGTAATCATAAAATGAATTATAGCATAGCCAAAATAAATGCCTCGCTCGTGAAGAGAGGGGCATGGTAAGAAATGTGGGGAATTTTTCTATTAAACCCTTGTAACGTAGGTTCCTGAGCGCGTATCTACCCGGATGACATCACCAGTTTCCACGAAGCTCGGGCAATCCACTGCTAAACCGGTTTCCGTGGTGACCAGTTTGGTAACACCTGTGGCAGTATCGCCTCGGACTGAAGGTAGAGCTTCCGTTACTTCCAAATCTACGGTTGTTGGTAGATCAACATCAAGAGGTTCACCCTCATAGAAAGTTAACTTCAATTCCAGCCCCTCTTTTAAATAGTTCGTTGCATCTTCCAATGTTTCTGCACTTAATGCGGTCTGTTCGTAGTTATCCAAATCCATGAAATGATAATGCGTTCCATCAAAATATAAGTATTGAACGGTGTGGAAATCTAAGCGTATATTCTGGACACGATCACCAGAATTGAAACTCTTATCAACAGTTGCGTAAGATCTCAGGTTCCTGGCTTTTACTCGAATAGTTGCCTTTCCCCGACCAGGTTTGTGATGGGAATATTCTAAGACCTTATAAAGATCTCCATCTAGCTCAAAAGTAACACCTTTTCTTAGTTCATTGACATCGATCATATAATTTTGTCCTCAATGCTGTGTTTTTTCCATCAAGATTATAGCAAAGCGAATGGAGCATGACAAGGGGCTCTGAAGGAATATATTAAAGGCACAAGAATAGCTATCTACAAGCCAGTTATGGTAAACTTTATATTATTTTGTTCTCATCTATTTTTGGAGGTCTGAATGGAAACCGCCATAAAGAAAATCGTCTATGTCGAAGATGAAGAGGAGATGATCGACCTGGTAAGACTTATCTTAAGCCGAAAAGGTTACCAGGTAATCGGCGCAATTGGTGGCTTGGAAGGTCTTAATACAATCCGAAGGACAACACCGGATTTGGTATTGCTTGACCTTATGATGCCGGATATGGAGGGTTGGGATGTATTCCAGCAAATTCGGGCAGATAATGAAACCCGTGATATCCCGGTTATTGTAATTACTGCCAAGGCAAAAAATATTGATAAGGTTTTAGGTTTGCATATTGCCAAAGTCGATGATTATATATCCAAACCCTTTAGTCCCCAGATGTTGCTTGAAAGTGTTGAAAAGGTATTATTAGAAAAAGTCTAAGATCTATTCAGGTTATGCTTGTTGGAAGCAAGCTGTTTAATAAAATATTATCTATTCTATCTGTTGCGATTTATATTCATTTTTTATTCAATCAAACATAGTATAGTAATGATGGTTACTAAAAAACTTCCTAAATATCCATGAGGAGAATCTCAATCCAAAATTCGAGTAATCCTTTACAAAAGGAACTTCATGTCCGTTATTGTGAGGGATTCTTTCCTCGATTTTTGGGTTTGATGTTTCACCCACCATTGGAACCTGATGATGGCATAATATTGGTTCACCCACGGGAAAATCGAGCGGATGCTGGTATTCATATGCTCTTCATGCGCACCAATCTAACGGTTGTGTGGATAAATTCTAATTTACAGGTTGTTGACAAGAGGTTAGCCAGACGATGGCGACCATCATATATCCCGAAACAACCCGCCTCATATGTACTCGAGTGCTGTACATCGCGGTTCTCCGATTTTTACCTTGGAGATGTTCTCGTTTTCAAAGAATTAACTGAAAGGGATTGATTATCTATTGAAGCATTCTGTTTATTTTGTCTGGAGATTAATAATTTCCATTTTCTTGTTATGGGTAGGATTTCCAATCATCTTTGTCAATGCACAGGTAGAGGAACCCCCAGAACCAGTTTACCTCGTCAATCCGGGGGATACTTTATGGGCAATTTCGCGAACTTTTAATGTCTCCCTTGATGATCTCACTGAGAGAAATAACATTGCAGACCCTTCGCAGCTCGCAATAGGTGCAAAGTTAGTGATCCCTGGTTATAAAGGATTGCAGGGTGTATTAATTCTTAATGAAGTCCCTTTTGGTGAGAACATAGAAAGTCTTAGCAGGCTTTATCAGATACCAGTTGATGATTTGATCCGCTTGAATCGTTGGACGACACCTGATGATACAGCTGCCGGATCCACACTGATCACCCTTGATCGAGATGATGCTGGATCAGCTACCGGGCAACGAGCAACCTTGAGAGATGGAAGGTCGATTTTTGAGTTGGCGATTGCTGAGAATACAAATCGATGGTATTTTTATCAAGAAAATAATCTTGAGGGGATTCGAGATGTACTTCCTGGTAAAGTCTATCGCGTACATGGGGAAGTGGACCTAGGTCCCGGTGCTTTACCTGAAGCGATTGAATCAATTACATTATCCCCACCAACCCCAATTCAGGGCAAGACACTCGAATTCCAGGTAAAATCTTCTAATGAATTGATCTTAGAAGGAGAAATTGGTGAATATACCTTGAATTTTTTTCCTTATGACGGAGGCTATGTTGCTCTGCAGGGAATCCATGCTTTGCTTGAACCCGGTTATTACCCGGCGATGATTTATGGTTCTTTAGAGGATGGGACCCGGTTTGAGTTTTCCCAGAAAGTTTATATCCAGGACGGAGGATATCCCTATGATCCTCCCCTGGTTGTCAATTCAGAAACGATTGATGTAGAGAATACGAAACCAGAGGATTTTGAATGGTTTACCATCGTTGAACCAGTAAGTGAAACGCGCTTGTGGTCGGGGATATTCACAGCCCCCGTTCCCGAATCATTGAAAGATTGCTTCCCCTCATTGTTTGGAAGCAGGCGCTCTTATAATGGCAGTGCTTATGATTATTTTCATACGGGTTTAGATTTTTGTGGTAGGACAGGGGTTGAGGTCTATGCTCCAGCTGCAGGTCGAGTCGTCTATGCCGAGTCGTTGATCGTGCGTGGTAATGCAACCGTGATTGATCATGGATGGGGCATATATACTGCTTATGCTCACCAATCAGAGATCCTTGTAGAAGTTGGGGATTTTGTGGAAAGAGGTCAATTGATCGGTCTGGTTGGTTCGACGGGTAGGGTAACCGGACCTCATCTTCATTGGGAAGTGATTGTTGGTGGTATTCAGGTAGATCCACTAGACTGGCTTGATATAGAATATCCTTAACATATTTAAAGCCATAGGGTGTTTTATTTTAGTTTTTATGAGTCTACTGTAACAAGGTAGTGGATGATTTCTAGATAGAAAAATAAATCCCAAAAACCGGGTTTTTCGAGAGCGTATCCCTCAAATTGCCGATTTTCGAACCTAAAGTGGAAAACTTTTACAATCAAATCCTAAAAAACACGTTTTTTGCAGTAAAAGTAATTAATGGAAATAGGTATTTATCACTCCACGGATCAGACGAATGGTTCGTGTAAGAAAAATTTAATCAGGATAAGTTAGGTCTCGTCATTGCCCAATTGTTCCAAAGAACCGCGCTTATATTGCTCGATAATGGAGTTTCCTTGCTTCTCAAATATCTTGGGAATTAGAATCTCAACCTCGCCTAATAGTCCAACTGTAAAACCAAATGCTCGCCCAGCTCCTTCCCTCGATAACAAAACCGGAATATCTTGTGCTTCTAGCAATCCTTTGATTAATTCCGCTTCTAAATCTCCCTGGACTGTTTCCAGTGTGACCCAATCGTCATAATTCATGATCTACCTCCGAATATTAGCCATATGAAGAAATCCGGATATTCTGATAAAATGTTTTTACTGAGATCGTAAATATTTTTTCAATCCACCAAAACGCCTTTTCAAGCATAAATTTGTGGTTATCACTATCAATCCGTGTAGTATAATACCGCCTGGGCAGTTGAGCAAATTATTGGTTTTTTTGTTGTGGTTGTTTTCGGTTAACAATCAATTCGATACACAATCGAAAAAAAACCTCCTAAACGGAAAATTAAAAATTGCTGATGTTGTCCCAATATTGTCCAAGAAAGAGAAGATGAGGATTATATGGTTGTTGCAACAATAACATTGAAGGAAAACTACTGGGAGGATTTCGTCCTTCTCGAAGAAGATATCGAATTTATTTATAATCATTTGCTCGAAGTCGAAACCCCTTTAACACCTGATGAGTTAAATCGTGTCCTGGTTGAAGAACGAATCCAACGAGAAATCCAGAAGGTTGAAGAAAAACGGAAGGCAGGAGGTGAAATTTACCTCCCAAAAGAGACCTATGATACTGAACAAAAGTTGGTGTTCCCTGCTCTAGGATGGATTCATGGTGAGGTGGAAGGTGTTCGACCTGGATGGAATCCTGACTTTGGTGAATTTAAGGTAATCGGGGTCAAACTTGACGACGGTGAACATCGCGAATTTGCCTCCGGGTTAGAGCAGCATGCTCTCAATGAACCCCCTGAACCTGGGAAAGATGATCTACCCTCGCCGGAAACTGTATTATCGAAGTGGGGCGATCATCTGATTTCTATATTAGAATCTAACCTTGAGTCCAATCCTGACTTTGTTCAAATTGCAGGACGGTGGTTCCCCAGGGCGCTCTTGCTGAATATCAACAAGGGTCACCTGAACCTGGCTGAAGCGATTCTAGACATGTCGGGTGGAGGACCGCTTCCAACAGCTGAGTTGCTGGACCAGATAGAATTGCCCAGTGATGAGAATCCCAAGCTGGTGGCATTCTCCTTGGACCTCGCTTTGCAGGAGGATCAGCGGTTTGATGAGGTTGGACCCGCGGGCAAGGTGGTCTGGTACTTGAGAAAGCTCGAACCAGAGGGGGTGAGGGAAATCCCAATTGAGCTTCGTTATGATGAGATTGAATATGATCCAGATTTTCTAACCCCAGAAATGTGGCGCCTGGTAACAGGATTGGATGATGAATTATCTGATATTGAGCGGGATGCAGGTTCAGGTCAGGATGTATCTGTCAGTTTGCTTTATCCCCATTTACGCGCCGGTACCCTGCCGCTTACGCCTCGGTTCCAAAGGTTTTTCCCAACAGCCTACGAAGCACCTAGGATTAGATTCATGTTTGTGGATGGAAATTCAAAGCGTAAATTCCCCGGCTGGGTCATTCGAAGTGGTGGATATGTCTTCGGGCTGGAGGATTGGTATCGAGAAAGAGAATTGATGCCAGGAAGTATTGTGCGAGTTCGGAGAGGTTCAGTACCAGGAGAAGTCACCGTTCAGGCCGATACCCAGCGTTCACGCAGGGATTGGGTGCGAACTGTCCTGGTTGGTTCAGATGGCGGAATGGTATTTGCCATGTTAAAGCAAGTTGTTACCGCTGCCTATGATGAAAGAATGGCAATCATGGTCCCAGATTTGGAAGCTTTGGACATGGTCTGGGAAAACCGGTTAAAGAAACAGCCGCCTTTCGAACGAACAGTGGTTGAGATTGTTAGAGAATTAACAAAATTAAACCCACAAGGACATGTACACGCCAGTGAGTTGTACGCAGCAATCAACCTTGTGCGTCGATGTCCCCCCGAACCCATCTTGGCGTTGCTGGCGTCACGGTCATGGTTTGTACATGTGGGTGATCTGCATTTCCGTTTTGACGATTCAGCAGGGAATTAAGCAAAACCAAGGAGATTTTTGGTGGTTGAACATAAGCGTTTCAGTCTAGTCAAGCCTACACTTAACACTTCATTTCACATTGACTTCGATTGGTGGCGAAAGAATGACCAGGAATGGCGAATTCATTTACGCAGTTGTTTGCCAGCGGAATACCAGCAAGCTTTTGCACAGGCCGAGACGGAGGAGGTAGATTGGGTGGACCCTGAAACAGCGGAAGTTCAAAAAGTTGACGGGCTCCAGCACGTGTTGATTAATTATGCCGCCGAGACCCCTGATTTCATTACGAGCCAAACGACCGTAATTGAATCCGTCTTCAGGATTCTCCTGTCCAATGGCAATACGCCGATGACGCCGGTAGAGCTTGGAGAGAGGCTTAATCGTCCACCAGCGACCATCCTAAGGACGATCTCAAGCGCCCGTGTCTATAAGGGGATTCGCCCATATATCGAAACCTAAGTATAATTAACCTACAGCCCCCGTAGCTCAATGGATAGAGCACCGGACTTCTAATCCGACGGTTGTGCGTTCGAGTCGCACCGGGGGTGCTGTGACAAGGAAAGCTCGCTTGAAAACGGGCTTTTTTTAATTTCAACGGTTGTGCGTTTTCCAGTGCCTGATGCAGGGGGGGTATAACCTGCTCAGCTTATACCGGTGACTTGTGCACCGGGATTGCAGGATGGTGTTGGTGAACTCCACCTCCTGCTTAAGTCGCACCGGGGGTGCAAAAAAAACAGTACAAAAGTACCCTGTTTTTAGTTAGACTGACAGTTAGAACGAAAACAGTTTGCACAAATAAACTGCCCAGTGATACGAAGTATCACACCGCCTTGATGCGCTTTATATTTTGGTTGTGCATCCACATTCTTCATTTCTGGCGCAATTGGGTGAGACCTCAGTACTTCAGCATGGAGGTTTTAACCTACCCTGAAAAACATCATCCCAATAGTTTTTACAGGGTACGGGTTGAATCAATTAGAAAAACTAAACAAAGAGACTGCTAATTCATAACATAAATTACAAAGTTATCGAATACTTTCAATGAAGTTAATTTGCATGCTAAAATAAGTATATCAATCTTCAAATGGAGAAAAAATAATTTCAATGCCAATTGATGGCGGTCGACTTGCACTAAGTGGATATTTGTATCAAACTATTGGTGCTCTTGGTATTGCGGCAAATCTCTCAAATTTATCCCCAAATCCTGAGAATTTTAATGATTTAGAGTTTCTGATAAATCTTCTTGATGTTGACAATTCAGAAGACCTTCGCATTGAAACCGAGAGATATGGAGAAGATGTAATAATCCAACGTCGCGGTTTCTCGTCTAATGATACCAGTGTTCTCATTCAATTCAAATTCTCCAATGATCCTAATAAAAATCCAATACGCCGTGGTAACCTTATCGATATAATAAATGCATTTGACAGAAATGTTCAAGTTGCTAACGAGGCTGGTGCCAATGTTACTGCTTGTGTATTGATTTCAAATAGACGATTTAACAAAAGGGGAAGAACTTCTAGTACAG
>CAZTJD010000026.1:0-35637 GCA_964613985.1 uncultured Anaerolineales bacterium | reverse complement strand
CTAGTTACAGATATTGAAAGCTGTGATATCAACAACTGCACTGACTTGTTTGATATTACCAGCCGCTGGCCTGAAATACAGCCCGTAATAAAGTCAACCGCTCATCGTCATTCATCGGTCTGGCGCGGGCGTAATCTTCAAACCACATGGTAAGTAATTCAGTGCTGATGTGGCGTCCGTTATAGAAAATATACCGGTCAATGAATGCCTGGCGGGTGGGTGTGCTGACATCCAACTGGTCAAAGAACAGGTTGCCAAGCCCATGATGGATGAATCCACCGTGCGAAAAAGAAAAGCCCTGAGGCTGGTGAGCCTGGCTGCCAGACACGATGACCGCACCTGCTTCTGTCAGCCTCTCGGCATCCCTCACTTGGTTGGGCTGAGCAGCATAGGTGTAATATTCGAAATGCTGAAAGGTAGCAATGGGCAACGCGCCATCCTCCCGCAAACGTTCAATCTCAGAGACCATCCAATCGAAATCGCAAGGTACAGCGCCTGGATTGGTCATGGTGGCATGAGCGTAACCACTGCCTTTAGCATTACATCCAATAAAAGCCAGCTTGTTGCCGTTATGGGTCAATATAACAGCTTGCTTTCCTTCCTCCAGGTTTTTCCCACCACCGTAATAAGGCCAACCACGTTGGTTGTATAATTTCAAGGTGTGTAGCATGGCTTCGGCACCCCAATCACTGAAGTGATCTCCTGTGAGCTCGATAATGTCCGTCCCAACATATTCTAACAATTCGATATAGCGGTTATCGCTACAGAAAACCATCCCTTCCTGGACGGGGTTAGGGTAAGGGCAGTCTTCAGCAAAGGGAACTTCATTGCTTATGTGCGTGATATCTGCTTCCCGAAGCCAGTTGACAATGTCTCTTGCGGGGTATGTAATCCCCAGTTGTTCCATCGTAAAGGCGGTGGCTCTAACCATTGCGGTGACCCCTGTCATTGCCAGGATTGTCGTTTTCTGAGGATCTCGATTCCCATATGGGAACTCAGGTACACGAGGGCCTTCTCCAATCAACTTTATCGGCACAGACAAGACATACCTTTCGGGATTAAATCCTCTTTGAAGGGGAGAAGTTCCTTCTATGGTGAGAACTTTCCATTTCGGAGTTAATTGTTCGAAGGGAATGATTGCCCAGGCTTCGCCTTTTTTCCAGGCCGAATTCAGTAAATCATCTGCTGGCAGTATCTCTATGGCACTGGGTGTCGGTTCGCCCCACAGCGCGGCTAATGCAACTTTTGTTGATTGGGTCATCATTAACGGAATCTGCTCAAAAGGACCTCCACCTTTTCCTCTCCAGGCTCGTGTGAGCTCGGTAGTGGCAACTCTGTCGATCAGGGTGGGGAAAGGGGCAACAAGGACATAAATCCACCAGCTATCCGGATTCACCTGGCTGATCTCCAACTGCCAAGTGGCTGTTTCACGGTTTTCACTTAGTCCTATTTGAACAGGCAACTCAATTTTAGCGGTGAAATCCTCGGGAATTGCAGGGTCAATCCACAGCGAGTAGGGGGGTGGGGTAGGGGTCGAAGTGGCAGGTAACGGGGAGGGGGTTTGTGTCCAGGGAATTGGTTGGTAAGGTGTTTCCGAAGGTGTTTGACCTATCAAGGGCAGAGTAATTGCCGAGAGTCGTGGAATGTTGCAAGAGGTAAGGCTGATTACGATTGCAATGAGTAGGATTAGTCTATACTTGATCTTTTCCCAGACCATGGTAAAGGATGGGTAACTCTTGTATTGATTATACTCTGCCACCCTCTGACTGTAGATTTTCCGGATTCTATAAGAGAAGCAGAGAGATTTTCGAGTGTTTCGACTTTTACGTTCCAGGTTCTCGATCAATGTACTTTCATTTTAATTATAACTGGTTGGCATCGAATACCATCAAAGTTAGCTGACCGGGATAGACTTCCACCTCCCGGACTTGCAAACCACGGGCTACAAAGGAAACCCGGTAGGTTCCTGGAAGTAGATCGCCAATGGCGAAGTTCTCCCTCCAGCTATCATCTCCATTGACAGTAAAATCTGCGTATGTTTCGACATAAATGGTCTGTACAACCTCATCTTTAGGGTTCAACCGTTCTATTACCACTGCGGGGATATATATTGGTGCCCCATATTCATCAATGATCTGACCTGCTAAAGCGCCATTGAATTTCCCCGAATCGTTTTGATGAGGCTTCAACCACAGTTCCGGGTTGCTTGTTTTTCCGAAGATATTTTCTCCCAGTCGTACTTCGAAATGAAGGTGGCTCCACTCAGCGACACCCGTATAGCCAACAGCACCAATCTGGTCCCCGGCTTGAACTTGATCCCCGACCTGGGTTTGAACCTGGGATAGATGGCCGTAAAGGCTGAATACAGGAAATTCAATCCCTGTAAAGTGGTGTTCGATAATGACCAGGTTGCCATAATAGAAGGGAAAATCAGCATAAGCCAGTTGAAAGTCATTACCAGCAAATATCACGATCCCCTCCGCTGCAGCTAAAACCGGCGTTCCCTCTTCGTTGACAAATTCTACGCCGTGGTGGGTGGGACGAGCGCCTTCCTGGGTACTTCCATAACGGTAGGTTGGATCAACCTCGTCGTTCGCTGTAGCCGGGATTGGTCGGATCATGAAGAAATGACCGGGATATATACATTGTTCAGGAGAACAAGGAAGTTGAGGGGTGGGGGTTGTGGTGGATGTGCTTGTGGGTGCAGACAGGGTAACCGGTTCGTTGGATGAGGAGATAACTGCGGCATCATTCTGGGTGACAGCAAGTTCCTGGGTTGTGTCCAACGTCCTCATTGGACTGAGGGTGGATGTACTGAGTATAGTGCCATCGGCTCTACAACCAGTGAGAACCGAAACCAGGGAGAAATTAATTAATCCCAATAAGAATATTTTGTTCCTCATTTATTCTATCCGTATTGCCTAGCCAGTAAGGTTCTCTCACAAAACACATTTTATACTGACATTTTAAAAAGAACCGAGAATGAGTTTTGATACTATCTAAAAAGATTTCCTATCGTTGTGGGATTTTCCCTAAACAATACTTGTTTACCAAATCTAGCAGGAATGTGATTTAAGATAGGTCAAGACCACCGCGGTTTTTGAGGATGCTATTTAATTGATCCATGAATTGTACTGCGCGGTGTTCGATGCTCCTCAATTCGGTGAGGTATTGATTTTTCATTTGCTCATCTTCCATGCTCAAGGCATTTACACGTACATTGTAACCCGCGCCAGTAATAGCTGCATTCGCCAGGGCAGCAGCAGTCCCAGCGTCTGTGATCGCATTAGGATTTCCCAATGAAGCAACTTGAATGGCAAGTTGGAGGACACGAAGGGATTTTCGTGCGGTTTGGAATGGGATTTGGGCAGCTTCGATTATTGCTTTCTGGATGGCTTCTTGCCTGGTTGCCTTTGTGCCATTACCTTCTTTTGGGAGGTGGTATGCAGCCATGACATCCATAAAAGCAGCCGAGTCCGCTTCTACTGCAGCTTGCAGCACTTCTTGTAATACTACAATTTCATCCAGGATGCTTTGCATCTGGTTTTCTACCGCAACAAATTTCTCCTTTCCAAGAGTCAATCGGGCGACCATTGCCACTAATGCAGCTGCCATAGCTCCAGCATAGGCAGATGCCGATCCACCACCAGGAGTCGGTGTGCCAGCAGCAAGGTTAGCGATGAAATCGCTTTGTGAAGCAATCGGTTCTTTATCTCCAGAATTGTTGTTCTGCAAAGCGGCGTACATTTTCCTTTCCAATACCTGATCGGGGTGAAATATATCGAGCTGTGTATACCATACCGCGGTATCAATGAGGGCATCTTGTGGAATTAAACCGACCAATTCGTTATGGCTGATTGATACACCATATCGCTTTGCTTCTCTCCGGATTGTTTCAACGACAAGAGGTAGTGGAGTTTTTCGAAAATTCGTCAGGTTCATTGATATCTGAGCCCGCCCTTCGACCAATAGTCCTAAAGCCTTGACATAACGAAGCCCCCCAGAGGAATAACGAATCGTTCTGGCGATTTTTTTTGCAATTTCGATATCACTCGTGGTTAAATACACGTTGTATGCAATTAAAAATTCGCGTGCTCCAATCACTGTGGCTCCTGCTGGTCCCAACTCTTTGGGTCCAAAATCAGGACACCTATTTTCATCCTTGGCAATGATTTCCTTAAGTCCTTCATACTGACCTTTGCGGATAGTAGCCAAATTCTTCCTCTCAGGCCTGGTTGCTGCTTCCTCATACAGGTATACTGGTATTTGCAGTTCTTCTCCTACTCTTTTTCCAAGACGTTTTGCTATCTCAACACATGCTTCCATGGATATATCAGAAATCGGTACAAAAGGCACCACATCGGCTGCTCCAATACGCGGGTGCTCTCCCTTATGTTCGTCTAGATTAATTAAGCTGGTAGATGTTGCAATCGCAACAAAGGCTGCCTCTTCAACCGCTTCAGGCGAACCAACAAAAGTCACCACTGTACGGTTGTGGTCTTCATCTGAGTGTTGATCTAAGACAAAAACCCCTTCTGTGTTACTGATTACTTCGATGATTTTTGCAATCACATCGGGGCGGCGTGCTTCGGAAAAGTTGGGAATGCATTCAACGATAGGAGTGTTCATCTTTGCCTCATGTTTTTAGTTTCGTTCGCTGATATTATACCCAAACATTGTCCCTTGCCATTCTACAGGTTACAATTCACAAGATAAACGTGACAAGTGACAGGTTTAGCAGGAATTAGTGATCGGTTACGAGTGACTGGTGATTAGTAACTGATGATCAGGTTGAGTGTATGATACTTCCTTTGATTTACCCAGCAGAAAAAGTCCCCAGTTTTCTAATCAACTATGCCCAGGTTACAGGTACCTGATTCACTGATTCCCCCATTTTTCATTTCCAAAGGAGATCACCATGCCGAAAAGAATGACACTCGTGGGTAAATTTGCCCGTTCATTTTTGACCAGCAAGGATCGAAAGCGCCTGCCCCGTGTTGATGGTACGCTGCCAGTAGAGGGACTTAACTTGCCTGTAGAGATCATACGTGATCGTTGGGGTATTCCCCATATCTATGCAAATTCCCTGGATGATTTATGCTTTGCTCAGGGTTTTGTCCATGCTCAAGATCGCCTGTTTCAAATGGAGTTAAACCGCCGAACTGCGCAAGGCACGCTCAGTGAACTCTTTGGAGAAGCAGCGCTGGATACTGACCGTACAACCCGAACTTTTGGATTCAACCGCCTGGGACGTGTGGATTGGGAGAATATGAAAGGTGAACTCCGTGATAGACTCCTGGCTTATACATCCGGGGTCAATGCATTCCTTGAACAAAGAAGAGGTAAGCTTCCTTTTGAGTTCAAGATGTTATCTCACCGTCCTGGTCCCTGGACACCGGAAGATTCTCTGGCATTTTCACGGGTGATGATCTGGCAGCTCTCTCATGCCTGGCAGGGGGAACTCATACGGGCTGAAATCGCTGAAAAAGTAGGAGCAGATAATACCGCTGCTTTGGAAATCGAATATCCAAAACAGAATCCGATCACTTTGCCTAAAGGGATTGAATTTAATACACTCGATCCGGATGGTAGCCTAAATGAGATAACAGGTCCTTTTTTAGGACGAGGAAAAGGGAGCAATAGTTGGGTGGTTGCTTCCGATCGAAGTCAGACTGGCAGCGCTGTTTTATGCAATGATATGCATCTAAACCTATCCATTCCATCATTGTGGTACATGGTGCACTTGAATGTCAGGGATGGATTCCATGTCAGCGGTGTTTCCCTGCCTGGACTTCCTCTGGTGCTGGTCGGTCATAACGAGAAGATCGCCTGGGGGATGACCCTGGCGTTTACAGATTCAGAAGACCTTTTCATTGAGCAGATTGATTCCCAGAATCGGTATCTTTTCCAGGACCAATGGCATCCTGCGGAGATCATTGATGAGATTATAGAGGTAAAGGGGAGGGTTGTTCCTCATCTGGAAAAAGTGATGGTTACCCGCCACGGACCTGTTATCTCAAATGTGGTCAACACCTCCGAGCACAAGATTTCAGTGAATTCAATGGCCTTACGCCCCTGCCCAGCTATTGAGGGCTGGTATAGGTTGAATAGAGCTGGTGGATGGGATGACTTTGTCGAAGCTATGAGGTTGATCGAGGCCCCACAACTCAATGTGACATATGCCGATATAGAGAATAACATTGGATTTTGGGTCACAGGTCTTGTACCCAAACGAGCTGAAGGGAATGGAACTGTACCCGTCCCTGGTTGGTCGGGGGAGTACGAGTGGGTTGATGTGGTCCCTTTTGAGGAAATGCCTCACGTCCTCAACCCCAAAAATGGCTATCTGGTTACCTGCAACCACAAGATCATTAGTGATGATTATGCTCATTACCTGGGAAATGTGTGGATGAATGGTTACCGCGCCCGACGGTTAACCGAGCTGATTGAAAGCCGCGACCAAGTCTCTATCGAGGATCACAAGGCATTTCATATGGATGTCAAGTGCTTGCCAGGTTTGGAGTTGGTGTCAAAACTAGAGAGGATCTCAGATCCAGATCCTGATGTACAGTTAGCTCTACGGCTACTACGGGATTGGAATGGTTATCTAACCCCCGAGAGTATTGGTGGTGCTGTTTACGAAGTAGTTCGCTATACACTGGTCCGTAATCTGCTGGAACCCGGACTAGGATTAGAGTTGGTAAACCGCTATATGGGGGTGGGGTTCCATCCCCTGCTTAATCACTCCAATGAATTTTCCGGTCATGATACCGTAGTCATGCTCCGCTTGATCGAAGATCCCGAGTCCTGGTGGGTGAAAACTGCTGGTGGAAAGGACATCTTACTCTCACGATCCTTAAAATCAGCGGTTGATTGGCTGCAGAAGAACCTGGGACCGAATGAGAAAGAATGGGCTTGGGGGAAGATCCACCAGGTAAATTTCGAGCACGCATTAAGCCTACAAAAACCTTTTGACCAGGTTTATGACCGAGGGCCTTTCCCAGTTGGAGGTGATAACGATACACCTATGCAGACCGCCATCCACGCTGAGAAGCCATATGATAATCGCGCCTGGTCACCAACTTTCCGACAAATCATTAACATGGGTGACCTTTCACAATCTTTGATCATTATTCCACCGGGGCAATCTGCTCATCTGGCCAGTTCTAACTATGATGACCTTATCCGACCCTGGCTGGATGGAGAATATCTGCCGATGCTGTGGACCAGGGAAGAGGTAGAAGCAGAAGCGGTAGGAACATTAGTGATTAAGAGTAAAGATTGATATTTGAAGGAGAATGATTGGAGTTTAGAGATTGATGAAGCATCGGAGCCATGCACCCAGGAAGTGTGTCGATGGACGGAGAGGACCTCTCCGATCTAGACTCCACCGAAGATGTAGACCTGTTTATTGGGTTTGGAGGGGCAGTCTACCGTCAATGGATTGCAGATGAAGTAGGATACAATTCTGATTAATTGTGTCCATACCAAACTCATTGACGAGGAGGCTTTAATTGGTGCTCTCAATTCAGGTAAAATTGCCAGGGCAGTAATTGATGTCCTGAAAAATGAAAAACCATCCAGTCTCGGCGCTGAAATCAAGTAAGAACTTGAAATCCACCCGGCATGGTTGGTAAGGTTAGAAGATGATCAAGAAGAAATCCCTGCTTGAAGATCCAATCTTTCAAACGCTGGTTGCTGCCATAGCTGCAACTATCGCCAGGCTGGCTAATTTGAGAGCTACCGGAGCATACGAACAAGCCAGTGCTGAAATCGAGGCCCAGCTTAACGAGCTGATTGGTTTAAAATATGACCAAATCAGGTATCTGGACGATGAATTCATCCTGGATTTACTAACTGTGAATGAAATCCTCGATGTACAGCGACTCTGGTACCTGGCTGTTTTAATTGACGCTCGTGGTGATATCCTGATCTCTAAAGGGCAACGGAAAGAGGGTGTTGCTAACAGGTTGCGAGCGTTAGGATTATTTATTGAGGTGGCATTCTCAGCTACGGAAACAATCAATGAGGTAAATGCACAAATTGATGTCATTGCCAAGGACTTATGGGACAGCTTACCCGAAGAAACGCTCTTCAGCCTTTACGACTTGTGGGAGCATCGTTGTGCTTATGCTAAAGCCTTGTCTGCCTTTGACCGTTTGTTTGAGATTTCCAGGGAGTACCAGGAATTAATTCACGAAAGAAAGTTGTTCCTCCAACGTTTATCCCGTAAATCAGAGCAGGACCTAAGAGGAGGCAACCTGACCCTTGCACAGATCAAAATGTTATTAAATTAATTTTTTGCAACCCTTTAATATTTTAATCAACCCTAATGAGCATAAATCTCGATTCCGAAGGACTATTTAATTTTCTCATTGCTGAGGCAGAAGCCCATTTCTCGGGATGGGATTTTTCCTACATCGACGATCGACAGGCGCAAACTCCCTTGCGATGGTCCTATGTCAGTGAATCTCTTTTGCGGGTTCGCAAGGCGCGAGCTGTGCTTGATATGGATACTGGCGGGGGTGAAATGTTCTCTCGTTTTGCACCCTTTCCTCCGATTGCTTGTGCCACTGAAGCCTATCCACCGAATGTACAGATCGCTCGTGAGCGGCTAGAACCATTGGGGGTGAAAGTTGTTGCCCTGGAAGACGAAGAGCAGAAACAGCTACCCTTTAATGATAGATTTTTTGATCTGATCCTTAACCGGCATGGTTATTACTGGCCGCCTGAAGTTTGCCGTATTATCAAACCAGGCGGTTCTTTCCTCACCCAACAAGTGGGCGACCGTAATGATATTGGTATCCGTCAACTGTTATCGGCTCCGAACCCTGAACCATTCGAGGAATGGGATGACCTAGCAACAGCAGTAAATAACCTGGAAAGGTCAGGGTTTCAGATTATCAACCAGATAGAAGACATCTATCCTCAGCGATTTTATGATATTGGTGCTATCGTCTACCAGCTTAAAGCTGTCCCCTGGCAGGTTCCTGATTTCTCGGTTGAGCGTTACTTTGAACAACTAATGAGAGTTCATCAATGGATTGAACGTGAAGGATATGTAGATGTTCTCGAACATCGTTTTTTCATTATCGCCATGATGCCTGGTATGTAAGGTGATTGTAAAGTTGTGCGATCTTTTTTGTTTGTTTTATGTATTAAGATACGGTATCATACCTTGGAGAACAGAAATTGCTATTATGGTAAAGGAGTGAGAGATTCATCGTGAACCAGGATGCGATCTTAATTGTTGATGATAATGAGGCCTTAAGAGAAGCATTGCACGAGATGTTGTCTTTAGAGGGATTTGTTGTGCTTTCTGCGGGAAACGGGCATGAAGCGTTGAACCATATGAACTGTGTTACCCCTAACCTGATCATCTCCGATATTACTATGCCAGAAATGGATGGTTACGAGTTCTTTGATACAGTGCGTGCTCAACCTGGATGGTTATCAATCCCTTTTATTTTTCTCACCGCTCGGGGTGGGAAAAAAGATGTTATGAATGGCAAAGGTTTAGGTGCTGAAGATTACCTGGTCAAACCCATCCACCGTGATGAGCTCCTCACGGCAGTACGTTCCAAACTGAATCGTTCCAATCAATTACGCATGGCTCGCCTACGCGAGGCTTATGAAAGTACCTTGACAATGCTGGCTAACGCTATTGAAGTTCGTGATCCTTATACACGTGGCCATGTCGAACGAGTCCGTGATTATGCCCTGATGCTAGCCAGGGAAATTGGACTAAAACAGCCACAGTTGGATAGCTTGCGTTTTGGTGCTATTCTTCATGATATCGGAAAAATACATATTCGCGATGTCATCCTTCGTAAATCGGATACATTAGACGGTCAAGAATGGGAATGGATGAGGCAGCACCCAACCATTGGTGCGGAGATGGTTCGTGACATCCCTTATCTGCAACCAGCCATTCCAGTAATTCTCCACCATCACGAATATTGGGATGGTAGTGGTTATCCAGGTCAATTAGCTGGAGAAGAGATCCCCCTCATTGCTCGTATCGTTGTTGTTGCTGATTCATTCGATGCTATGACCACAGACCGGACTTATCAACCTGCTAAATCTCTTGAAGCTGCTATGGAGGAGATTCTAGAAAATGCAGGTGTGAAATATGACCCTGCTGTTGTTGCAGCTTTAAAAAAATGTTGGGATGCTGGTCTGGTAGAAGAGATTGCCAGCAGGTAAGATTTTTTAAGGCAGTAGAAGTTCGAAATAATTGGACCATAGAGAACTCCCCCAATCAGAAGCACATATCTGGATAATCAACCTTGATCTGGAAGACCATCAGGTCGATTTTCAACGCCGGGTGCTATCTGTGGCAGAAAAAAAACGTGCAGCTCGCTTCCATTTCGAGCGTCATCGCCGTCGTTATATCGTTAGCCAGGGAGTCGTACGCCGTATCTTGAGTGCTTATCTAGATGCTGAACCGAATGAGTTAGTTTATGAACATGGAGACCACGGTAAACCTGCCCTGTCTGGTCAATACAAAAATAAAGGGTTTCATTTCAACATAACCCATTCTCATGAAATTGCTCTATTTGCGGTGGTTAAGGGGATTGAGATTGGCGTGGATGTTGAATTTGTCCGTGAAATGGGTGATATTGATGGCATTGCCGGTCGTTTCTTCTCTGCTTCCGAGCAGACCTCCTATTTTTCATTGCCTAAGGACCAACGTCTCCTAGGTTTTTATAATTGCTGGACGAGAAAGGAAGCCTTTATCAAAGCGATCGGAGAAGGGCTTTCTTATCCCCTTGAGAAATTTGACGTCAGTCTTGCCCCTTCAGAACCAGCTCAACTGCTTCGGATTGAGACAGACCCCGCAGAAGCTTTTCATTGGACTCTAGAGGCTTTCAATCCGAGCCCTGAATACATCGCAGCAGTCGCTTTACGGAAGAAGGGTTTCCGGTTTAAGCGCTTTTGGTATAGCGGTTAGGCTTCAGTGATTGGATATCAGCGAACGGGTATCCGTGATCAGAGATCAGTTGATCAGGGGATAACAAGTAAAAGTTACCTTGAGTGTGTGCATCGATTGACCTACTTTTGGAAAAGTATCACGGTAGATTATTCTGGATGATCAGGCGAGGTTAAATGGAACCTGATATTGATCTTAGAAAGACGCCAGGAATTTGCATATTCAGACCTTTGCGATAGGCGATATCCTGAGGTCGCGTGATTCAGACTATAATTCCGGGGTCGAGATGGGTATGATATGAACGATGGGCAATGTGATCGGTTTTACATTTAATACTGGAAGCGATCAGGTAATTCCTATAGGAGGTTCAAGGTGGCTAGAAAAATCGATGCAAAAATGGCAGAGAAGCTCCGCCAGAGTTTTAAATCTTTCAATAAATTCATGCTGCTGCTTTGGCGACTGGGGATGGGACGCTGGTTTGGACTCTGGCCAGAAGGCTGGGGTCAGATCATGGTGATCACTCATACCGGACGGGTTACTGGGAAGAGATACCGCACGCCGGTGAATTTTGCTATTGTCGATGGGGAGGTGTACTGCACGGCTGGGTTTGGTAAGATCGCTGATTGGTACCAAAATATCCTGGCAAATCCAGATGTTGAGATTTGGCTACCGCAAGGGTGGTGGTTAGGGAAGGCGTTGGAAATCTCGGATTACGAAAATCACCTAGAAATTATGCGTGCGGTTATAGAAGCCAGTGGATTTGCTGGACCAATGTTCGGTGTGGATGTAAATACATTGGATGATGAAGCCCTGGCAGAGGTTACTAGTAGCTACAGGTTGATCCATATTCGACGAGAGCTTGCCTGTACCGGACCAGGTGGTCCAGGTGATCTGGCCTGGATATGGCAGGTTGCCACCTTTGTTTTACTGCCCATGGTGTTCCTGCGACGGAAAAGCAAGTAAAGGAATGCCCTTACAAATCCGGTAAGATCCTTTTTAGTATTGGTGAGAACCCAGGTTATAGGTTTGATCTTTGCATTCCTAGTGATCTTGCGGGTATTTTTCGTTAGTGGTTTTTTAACTCCGGCTACAGTCGGTAATGAATTGCTAATAGCTTATTTTATCTGTAACGACGGGGAAGCAGTAAACCTGAGTGGTTTTTTTGGTGTGATGAATATCATTCTGGGAGGCGCGAAGTGCACGATACCCAAAATGTCCATCCCCTCGCTTTTCCGGTCGTACTATCCAGCTTAATGACCTGTTGCCTACTGCAAACGCTGCTGAAGCCTTTCGGCGAACCTTGATCTATGGTAACAGTTTCACGGCTGTCACTAAACAATTTTCTGGAAATGCCTCATTTCGGCGGCCATTATTGTCCCGGGTGTAATATCGTTTCAAGATATGAAATTACGTGTAAAGACCTTAGCTAGAAGAACAACTTTTAAAACATAAAAAAAACGAAACCGAAAAGTAAAAAGAATATTAGGAGATAACCTGGTATCAAGAATGGTACGAATTTAATTATCAAGCGAAAATTGGAAATTGTCAGTACGACGATCACCGGTATTTTTCTCAGTATTATTATAAATGGAGTAGGGTATGACTGAATATACTTTGAATGTCAACCATGTAATCTACACAGTTGATGTTGAAGCGGATACCCCCTTATTATGGGTCTTACGCGATGCCCTTGGACTGACAGGGACAAAATACAGCTGCGGGATTGGTCTCTGTGGTTCTTGTACTGTGCTGATAGATGGTGTGCCAACCCGATCCTGTGTCACCCCGATCAGCACCGTGAGCCAAGCCCAGGTTTTAACGATTGAGGGGCTTTCAGATGAAGGTGGCCATCCAGTACAGCAAGCTTGGTTAGAAGCGCATGTCACCCAATGTGGTTATTGTCAGCCCGGGCAAATCATGAATGCTGTCGCCTTACTGGATAAGAATCCAGCGCCTACCGACGAGGAAATCGACCAGGCGATGCAGAATGTCCTCTGCCGATGCGGTACATACCAGCGTATCAGGCAGGCGATCCATCAGGCAGCAAAAGCCTACCAACTAACGGTGAAGGAGGCTTGATATGATAGACGAAAAGGTCAACCGCCGTGATTTCCTGAAAGTCCTGGGGACGACTAGTGCTTCCTTGTTTGTTGGGATTTATCTAAGTGGTTGCGATCAGGCAGGACTCCCGGTGGATGAGAGTCCTATACAGAAAGAGGTTTCAGATGAACCTTCCGAAGCATCTGATCTTCCAAAGGGGTATTTAAAGGCGGATATTTACTTGAAAATTGATGAGGATGGGCAAGTTACAGTGACTGCTTTCCGTTCGGAGATGGGCCAGGGAATCCGCACGGCAATCGCAATGATCCTGGCAGAGGAATTGGATGCGGATTGGGATTCCATTGTGATTGAACAGGCTCCTGCTGATCCAGCTTATGGTAACCAGGTCACTGGAGGCAGTGTCAGCATATCGGGGAGCTATTTTGAGTTGCGTATGGCAGGGGCAAGGGTAAGGCAAATGTTGGTAAACGCTGCCGCTGAAGCCTGGGAAGTGGAGGCGATAGATTGCAGAACAGAACCAGGCTATGTGATCCATCCAGACGGGATACAGAGATTCTCTTATGGTGCGTTAGTTGGTAGTGCAGCAGCGCAAGAGATCCCACAACTGGGAGAATTCACTATGAAACCGGAGCGTGAATTCCGCCTAATAGGTACGGATGTCCACCATTGGGATGCACCGCAAATCGTCACTGGAAAGGCAATCTATGGGATCGATGTCAAAGTTCCAGGCATGCATTATGCAGCCCTTGCTCGCAGTCCAGTGTTTGGTGGTTCGATTGCTGACTATGATGGCTCAAAAGCTTTCGACATTCCTGGAGTGATTTCGGTACACTTGATTGATGACTGGATTGCTGTTGTGGCAAATAACACCTGGGCAGCGATCAAGGGACGAGATGCACTGGAGGTCGAATGGCAGGGAGGTAAGGTGAACTTGAACAGCGAGGATATCTTTATTGAGTTGTTAACAGAAGCCCCAAAACCAGGTTCAGCCACAGATGGAAAGTTGGACGCTATCTATTCATTTCCTTACCAGGCTCATATGACAATGGAACCGATGAATTGTGTTGCTCACTTTGAGGGTGGTAAATGTGAGGTATGGGCTCCGACCCAGAGTGCCCAGGATGTGCAACGTGCGGTGCAAAACGCCCTGGGTTTATCCCGGAACAATGTAAATGTGCATGTAACCTTGATGGGAGGGGGATTTGGTCGACGGTTACAATCTGATTACGCGGTGCAGGCTGCTAAGCTGTCGCAGGCGATTGAGGCGCCAGTCCAGGTAGTATGGACCCGAGCTGACGATATCCGACACGATTATTTTCACCCAATGCATGTCCTATATGTCAGCGGCGACCCATTTGAATCTCGCCGTCCTCACCTGACGAAATACGAAGGCACCGGATATATCCCGACTGGCGCTTGGCGGTCAGTGGGAAACCACCCGGATGCCTTTGCGACGGAATGTTTAATTGACGAGATGGCTACAGCAAGGGGGATTGACCCACTTGATTTACGCAGGGAAATCTACAACGGGCGAAGTCTGGCGGTGATTGAACTAGCTGCTGAAAAGGCGGGTTGGGGGGAGCCGCTGCCAGAGGGATGGGGGCGGGGGATCGCTTTCCATGCTACATTTGGAGTGACTCATGTAGCAATGGTTGCTGAGGTGGAAGTAGGAAGAGACAACATACGGATTCATCGGGTTATCTGTGCTGTTGATCCCGGAATAACGGTCAACCCAGATAACATTGCTTCCCAAATGGAAGGTGGAATCGCCTTTGGGTTAACTGCAGCTTTGAAAGCGGGAGTGACTGTTGAAAACGGGACGATCAGAGAGAGCAATTTCCATGACTGCCCAATCCTGAAGATGGATGAAATGCCGCAAGTGGAAGTTTACATCGTCGAAGGAGTAAACAATCCCAGCGGCATCGGGGAGATGGGTGTGCCTCCGATCGCTCCGGCTGCAGCCAACGCGATCTTCAACGCAACTGGCGTACGGGTGAGGCAACTTCCAATCCGATTAGAATGTGTTTTACCTTAAGATTTACATGATCAATTAATCAAGCAAATTTGGACGGTACTTTGAGGAGTGCGAGTTCGGTTTCAATCCCTTTCAGACCGGCTCGTAGCAGGTTTACGCGAAAATCTTTCCCCCAATCTAATCTTGTCGGTATTCAGCCGGTAAGGCCTCCGGATTCAATACATAAATCCACCGATCTGCTGTACGGCTGAGGTTGGTCAAATAGACCCATTTGTCAGCAATATCCGGGTCGTCTGTGACAAAAACGACCTCATCGGCAAGTTTTATTTCTTGGGTGATGAAGACAGTTTCATCTGCCATTGGAAAATGGGGTGTGATAAATACCCGAATTTTCTTGTTTGTCATGTTACCCTCAAAAATTAATAACTTTGGGAAGTAATTATTTGAGCACCAGATCTAACCAGTTTTTTATGGTTTACTGTATTGTATTATAAAATTGATTTAGATAAAAACCGATTTTTTTGAGGTTTTTTTGCATGACGCAAGTGAGAATCACCCATATTCGATAAAATCAGACACAATCGCGATTATGCGCGGCCTGGACATATTTTTGAAGGAACTGACCGGTATAAGAACCTGGGATCGCACAAATATCTTCTGGGGTTCCCTGAGCAAGGATCCTGCCACCGGCATCTCCACCCTCAGGGCCGAGGTCGATGATCCAATCTGCTACTTTGACGATATCCAAATTATGCTCAATGATCACCACGGTATTCCCGGCATCCACGAGGCGCTGTAAGACCATGATGAGTTTATGCACATCTGCAGCATGCAAGCCTACAGAAGGCTCATCAAGGACATAGAGGGTCTGACCGGTAGAGCGCTTGGATAACTCGCGAGCAAGTTTCACCCTTTGCGCCTCCCCGCCAGAAAGAGTTGGTGCTGGTTGTCCGACACGAATGTATCCCAGACCGACATCCTGGAGGGTATCGAGGCGATTGACCATTGGTGGAAAGGCTTCGAATACCTCCAGAGCCCGATCAATGGTCATGTCGAGGACATCGGCGATGTTGTACTGCTTGAATCGAACCTGGAGCGTCTCACGGTTGAAACGAGTCCCACGGCATACTTCACAAGGCACATAAATGTCGGGGAGGAATTGCATTTCGATCCGCAACTGTCCCTGTCCTTTACAGGCTTCGCAGCGTCCACCATGAACATTAAAAGAGAAGCGTCCCGGTTTATATCCTCTAATCTTACTTTCGGGCAGGTCAGCAAACAACTTCCGGATGTAATCCCAAAGCTTGGTATAAGTTGCAGGGTTCGAGCGGGGTGTGCGACCAATGGGGGATTGATCAATATTGATCACCTTATCGATTTGCTCCAAACCTTCGATATAATCATGGTCACCAGGGATGATTTTTGCCTGGTGGAGTTCTTTTGCCAATGCCTGGTAAAGGATATCAACCATCAAGGTTGATTTCCCGGATCCAGATACCCCGGTGATGCAGACCAGTTTTCCCAGGGGGATCTTGACATTGATATTTTTCAGGTTATGTTGACGAGCACCTACCACGGTGAGTGATTTCCCATTGCCGTTGCGTCTTTTCGGTGGAATGGGGACTTGCTTTCGACCAGAAAGGTATGCGCCGGTAAGTGATGTGGGATGAGCCAGGATATCGACCAGGGTGCCTTCCGCAACGACCTCACCACCGTGTTCACCCGCACCGGGTCCTAGGTCTAGGATCCAGTCAGCCCGTTCAATAGTCTCGGAATCATGCTCCACGACCAGGACAGAATTCCCAATGTCACGCATATGTTCCAGGGTACGCAGCAGACGGTCATTGTCCCTGGGATGCAACCCAATGGAAGGTTCGTCAAGCACGTACAGGACTCCCATCAAGCGAGAGCCGATCTGGGTTGCCAGCCGAATTCGCTGAGCTTCTCCTCCAGAAAGCGTAGCCGCAGACCTGGACAGGGTGAGGTAATCCAGGCCAACATCGACCAGGAAACCCAGTCGTTCTTGCAGTTCAAGTAGTATTCGAGAAGCGATGATCTTCTGTCGTTCGGTCAGGACTGAGTCATCTTTTGCCAGCGATTCAACCCAATCACGAGTATGGCGAACAGGCCAACCGGTCACGGTAATAATATTTACACCAGCCAGGGTAACTGCCAGGGCTTCTCTGCGTAAACGATTTCCATTGCAAGCAGGGCAGATGGACATTGTCATCAAACTCTCAATCCGTTCACGCCAGTAGTCGGAATTGGTCTCGCTGTATCGCCGTTGAAGGTTACCTATGACGCCTTCATAGACTCGCTGAAACTGGTACTTATTCCCACGGGCATTGGTATAGCGCATCGGGATTTCTTTGCCATTTGAACCGTAAAGGATGACCTGCAATTTTTCAGGTGGTATATCCTTAACTGGCGCTTCCAGGTCGATCTTGTAATAATCGGCTGCTGCTTCCAGTGTCTGCCAATACCAACTCCCTTCATCCTTGGGATTATCCCAGGAGGAAACATCGATGGCACCATCGATCAGGGGTAGGTCTTTGTTGGGGATCAGCAGGTCAGGGTCGATCTCTAGCTTGCCGCCCAAACCCTGGCATTCAGGACAGGCTCCATGAGGTGTATTAAATGAAAAAGTGCGGGGTTCGATTTCAGGGAAGCTGAGGTGGCATTCAGGGCAGGAAAGGTGTTCTGAGAAGAAAATATCGTGGTCCCCCGGTTTCGATTCTGGAACTGGGGCAAGGTCCTCTTCTGCAGGTGCTGGCTGCTGTTCTGCCAAGGAAACAATCAGGTATCCATCGCCAAACTTCAGGGCAGTCTCTACAGAATCCGTCAGCCGGGTGCGGAAATTCTGGGCTTCTTCCGGGTCTTCGTGATCCCTGATAACGAGGCGATCAACGACGGCTTCAATCTGGTGGATCTTATAACGATCCATTTGGATCTCTTCGTCAAGGTTGTTGATGGTGCCATCAACGCGAGCACGGACAAAGCCGGATTTTTGAATCTCGTCAAGGACAGCCTGGTGGGTGCCCTTACGGCCGCGGACCATCGGAGCTAGAATCTGCAAACGTGATCCGATAGGAAAGGATTCGATCACATCGACAATTTCCTGGGCAGACTGACGGGTGACTTCTCGACCGCATTCTGGGCAGTGGGGAATGCCAGCCCGTGCATACAACAGGCGCAGGTAGTCGTAGATTTCTGTGACTGTTCCCACCGTGGAACGAGGGTTGCGAGATGTCGCACGTTGATCAATGGAGACCGCAGGTGAAAGCCCTTCGATAGTGTCCACATCTGGTTTGTCCATCTGACCAAGGAATTGACGGGCATAGGACGAGAGTGACTCGACATAACGCCGTTGTCCTTCAGCAAAGATCGTGTCAAACGCCAGAGAAGATTTTCCAGAACCAGAGAGACCAGTAATGACTACTAACCGGTCACGAGGAATCTCGACAGTTATATTTTTCAGGTTGTGCACTCTGGCGCCGACAACACGGATTACAGGAGAAGAGGACATAAGTTGTAATAATTGAGGATTGATAGATTAAGTATTTTTAGGTGGTATTCATGGTTGAGTGAGTCATTAATGCAAGCAGGTGATCTCAGAGATTGAGTTTTTTATTTGGGTACCCAAGTGACCAGCCGATCATTAATTATAGCACATCCGTGCTATAATAGGTATTCTTTTAATCTTGATAATCCTGGTTGGATCGAGTTGCCTAATGTCATCATGTTTGCCAAATGTAGCTGATGAGATGCGACCAATCCATGATTATACCGCAAGGAAGGATTTGCTGGATTAACGATAGGTAAAGGAGAGAAAGGCTTGATTGCGGTCAGGGTCATGACATTGTGTTATAATTGATCCATTAGCGAGAGGGGGAAATCATTGAGCAAGTCTTCTAAGAAGAGACTTGAAAATTGATGATCCGGATAGGGGTGGGGGTGTCTTTTTGGATTTATTTGCTGTTTTTGAGATCCTGCGTTTTCTCTAATACGTAAGTTTTCTAGATAACAAATAAATTTTTATTCTTGTTGGACACCTGTAACGTCAGGTTGTTATTTTGTGTATGCTTCTTTTGGAAACTTTTAAGCGAGAGTTGTCTAAGCAGACTTAAAATTAAAAATGGTCCATTACTGACTTATATTGACTAAGGGTTCTTGTGATGAAGTTGTTATGGGTACCTGGATAGGAGATATTGATGGCAAAGAACGAAGGAAAAATCCAAGCGGAGGGAACCGTTATTGAAGCCTTGCCAGCGACAAAATTTCGAGTGGAACTGGAGAACGGGCACACAATCCTCGCCTATCTTTGTGGCAAAATGCGTAAATATCATATTCGAGTTTTATTAGGAGATCGGGTATCGGTTGAGATGTCGCCCTATGATCTGGATAATGGGCGTATTACCTTTCGTCACAAAATCCAATAAGAAACGGTATTCTCTCAATAAGAGAAAATTAGTCATATGAATGAAACTGCCCTGAAAGACCTGCCTTTAGACTTTTTCCCAGTTGAGCGATCCAGCAATTTTCGATGCCTCGTAAAGTTGGGGACAGGTAAAGGCTATGTCACAAACACTGACATATTCAAATTGATCCCCGAATCCGAACATGATGTGGATTTACTAAATGATGTACATAGGTTTTTAAGAAATGAAGGGGTCTCATTTATCGATCAATCTGATCTCGCATCGGATTTCGGAAATACTTCGCTGCGTAGAGGTATGTTTTCTAATTCAGGTAATGGAGATGGTTATTCTGAAGAAGATGATTTGACCTATGTCAACCCAGGTGATTTGATTGGTTTATATTTTTTTGATGCCGCTGGTCGTCCCTTGTTAACGAAAGATGAAGAAGTAGCACTAGCGAAACGGATTGAACTTGGATATTTAGCTAGAGAAGAGATCTTAAAAATAGATGATTTGTCTACAAAGCGATTCCAGGAACTGTTGAAGAATATTAAAGATAGCCAGGTCGCAGCAGACATATTAATCACTGCCAATTCAAGGTTGGTGATCAGTATTGCCAAGAAATACACGAACCGAGGTGTCCCTTTTCTAGACCTGATTCAGGAAGGAAATATTGGTTTAATTCGAGCAGCAAAAAGATTTGACTATAAGAGAGGTTTCAAGTTCAGCACATATGCAACCTGGTGGATACGACAAGCAGTTTCCCGGGCTGTAGCAGATCAAAGTCGGACAATCCGCCTGCCGGTGCATATAAGCGATCAATTGTTAAAAATTTTTGGTACACAGCATAGGCTCAAGCAGCAATTGGGAAGAGATCCCGAGATATCTGAACTGGCTGATAGCACCGGAATTCCTGCGAAGAAAATAAGGGATATGTTAAATATTGCCCAATTCCCCTTATCCCTTGATATGCCAAATCAGGTTGATAGTGATACTGTTTTAGGGGATTTTATTGAAGATATAGAATCTCCTGATCCAGATGAGATTGCGACCCAAAATTTATTACGCCAACATCTGGGGAAACTATTAACTCTGCTACCTGCCCGGGAAGTCCTGGTTTTAAAACTGCGTTATGGTTTATCTGGTGAAAAACCCCATTCTTTGCAGGAAATTGGTCGAAAGATCGGGGTTTCAAGAGAACGTATCAGACAGATCGAGGGGCAAGCGATTCATCGCCTACAGCAGCCGGAAATCTATAAACAACTTCGCAGTTATCTGAACCAATAATCAACCGATAATCTCTGATGACCCTTTGCCTGCAGATAGATAGAAGAAAAGAAAGGTAGTTCTCAATGATAAAGTCACCTTTACAGTACTCAATAGGGGATATGGTGGTTCATAATGATTATGGCGTCGGATATATTGATGCCATTGAAACTAAACCAATCAATGGAGTAGGGGTTGAATGTTTTAAAGTGGCAACAGGGAATGGTACTTATTGGTTTCCAACAGAGAGAATCGACAACCCGCGCATCCACGCGGTGGCTTCGCATGAAAAAATCCAGAATGCCATCGAAATATTGCGGAGTGCGCCTTCCGATTCGGAAAATGATCCTCTGCAGTGGAAAGAAAGAATTGAGGCAGTCGAAGAGGATGGGAGTTTCTTGGAAACCAGCAAGCTTGTGCGAGACCTGGCAGCATACAAAGCGAAAAAAAATATCAGACACAATGAGGTTCAGGCTTTAAAACAGTATGAAGCACGTTTGCTTAGAGAGTGGGCAGCAAGTATGAACCTAAGGATTGATGAAATCCGTCCAACCCTCGCCAAATGTTTGCAGGAAAGCCAGGCGCACACTCTTTCAGGTTAATCATTTCTATAGTTTCGTTTTTGGACTTGAAATATTTTCTCTGACTTCAATTTGGAGAAGATTTTTTCCGTTTGATTACCCAATGTTAACATTTACGGATCTAATTTATATGCAGTTTATCTCGATTTGACAGAAAGGGAAACAGACCAGACATCCCTGTTTCCTAAATCCCTAATTTGCGAACGGATAAGCTATCCTTATATTATCCTGATGTCTAGTTTAAACCTCCGCCTGTAGCGCTACCACAGCGATATCATCATATTGCTGACCGTTTTGTTGGTATGCTTCCAGCGAATGGATTAACCTATCACAAATTGCCTGTGCAGATAAACCATTACTGCTCTTCAAAGCATTTATAATCCCTTCCAGTCCGAAGAAATTCCCCTGGATATCCTGGCAGTCAACCACACCATCGGTATATAAAAGAAGGCTAGTCCCTGGCTGTAATTTGATTTGTTGTTCATCCAATGTGACATCCTCATACAAACCCAAGACCATACCCAGTTGGTGGTCCATCGACTTAACCGTACCATCGGGTAATAAAAGCATAGGAGGTTCATGACCAGCCCGAGCGTATGAGAATTCCATCGATTGGCAATCCAAAACACCATATAGTACAGTGGCGAATTGTAAGGAGGCTTTAAAGCGTGAGAGATGGGCATTAACCTCTAGCAACAACTCTTTTGGTTTCTCGATGCGGCCAGCACCTGAGGAAATAAGGGCGTGAACGCGAGCCATCAGGATTGCCGCTGGCATCCCTTTATCTATCACATCACCAATCAGGACACCCACCTTATTTTCGTTGATCCGGATGATGTCAAAAAAATCACCGCTGACTGTACGAGCTGGTTTTAAACGAGCTCCAACATTAAACCCTGGAATGGATGGCAGTGATTCCGGGATGACGTTTAACTGGATCTCGGCAGCCAGTTCAACCTCATGTTCCAGTCTTTGCCTCTCAATCAGGTGGGTGATATCTTTCAGGACAGATACGTAGTTTGTGATCTCTCCCCGTTCATTCTTGATTGGCGTGATGGTTTGTTCGGACCAGTATAGTTCGCCATTTTTTTTCTTGTTCAAGATCGTCCCCCGGAAGTGTTGCCCGTTCTTGATTGTCTTCCACAGCTGATTATAAAATTCCTGGTCATGATGACCGGACTTTAAAATACTCGGATTTTTCCCAAGTGCTTCGCTGCGGGAATACCCTGTTGCTTTCTCAAAACCTGAGTTTACATAGATAATTGACCCCTGGGAATCTGTAATCAGGATGCTGTCATCTGTTTCTTGAACTGCGTTCGCCAGCAGGTTATAACGCGACCCAAATTCAAGGTAATTTTCATAATCGGGACTTACCCCCAGGTTGTTTTCTGGATTAATTTCCCCAAAGGAACCTACTTCCGCATCAGGTAATCTATCGAGTGCCAGGATGCGATGGGTGATATCTCGAAAGATGATGATCCCAGCAATGACCTCCCCATGATCATCCCGGATTGGATTGGCGGAGATGTTAATCCAAACGCCTCGTGATTGGGCAGCATTACGAATAAACATGAGTTCGTTTAAGACCTGGACTCCCTTCAACGCCCGAACCAGCGGCAATTCTTCTACCTGGTATTGGGTTTTCATGTCGGCTTTAAAACAGCCGTATATCGTAACCCATCTCCTTGGTGGTACATCTACACTACCGAGTCCCATTATTTTTTCTGCAACCTGGTTGAAAATGATGAAGTTCCCCTCTACATCAGCAACGACAACCCCTTCCAGCAAGTTATCGAATACTTTTTCTAGGAATGAAACATCTTTTTGGATCATAAAGTTGAGGTTTTCCTTGGTCGAAAAAGACAAAAAATGAAAAAGTCTTATGATGAACGATTTAAATTTACCATCTTTGGTGTTGAATCAAGTGTGCAAAATGGTGATGAATAAAAAAATAACCATCCGTAAATGATACTCCTTTCCACAAGAAAATAAAAGGTTATCTCAATTCCGTCTGGTTTCTGATATATTCATACCAATAATATCATATATATCCTAAATCATCCAATTGAATAGATGAGCAATCCATTAGTATTCGCATTCACATGAATTATTGATTGAGGATAATGTAGGTGAGGTTTGTTGGGATAAACTTGGTGGCTCCCTGTTTCCATCGAATCAAGGGCGTATTGATCAGACTCAAGTCTATATTATTTTCCTTTACCCTAGTTATGATGGTAAGATTATGGATATTATTTTTGGAGGAATTATGCGTCCAGACTGGGATTCTTATTTCATGAAAATTGCCTATGCTGTTTCAGAACGCAGCACTTGTGATCGAGCTTTTGTGGGCTGTGTACTGGTCAGGGATAAACGGATTCTGACGACAGGTTTTAACGGTTCACCTTCCGGGCAGCCACATTGTGATGAAATTGGCCACCTGATTGTGAATGGACATTGTGAGCGGACGATCCATGCCGAGATGAATTCAATCATCCAGGCAGCTCTGCATGGTGTCTCTACCCGCGGTGCTACCTGTTATGTGACTCATTTCCCATGTATGAACTGCACCAAAGCATTGATTAATGCCGGGATCGTCCGCATTGTTTACAATGTGGCTTACCGTATTGATGAGAACGCGATGAATTTCTTGAGAGCTGCTGGGATGGAACTCGAACAAAAAGAGATAAATATAGCCGGATTTATGGGGGAAGTGGAAATGTAAATTCAGGTTTGAGGATAAATCGCAGAAATTCTGAAATTAGGCAACAGGGCTTTCTGCTATGGGAATATAATGGAGATCTCAACATGAATACAGTCATTACAGGAGCATCCTCAGGAATAGGGAGGGCGCTGGTGAAAACCTTTGCCCAGAACGGACACGCAGTCCTTGCTGTCGCCAGGCGCGAGGGACGGCTGCTGGAACTTAGCCGGGAAGTGGTCGATAAGCATCAAGCCTCTGTCCATCCCCTAGCCCTGGATTTAACTGTTGAGGATGCCCCTCAAACACTGTTTAACGAAGCCATCCAGGTGTTTGGAAAGGTCCATGTACTCATCAACAACGCCGGAATGAGCCCATACCAGGAATTCCATGAAATGGAATATTGTCACGTTCGCCAGGTCCTCTCCTTGAACATCCTGTCTCTCACAGAACTCTGTCACTTCTTCATCCCCCACATGCTGGCTCATAAGGAACCAAGTCATTTGGTGAATGTAGGATCCGTGGGAGGTTATGCGCCCCTGCCATATTTTTCTGTGTATACGGGCACTAAGCATTATGTGCGGGTCTTTACCAACCTGCTGCATTACGAGAACCGCGGCAGCAATATCCAGGTCAGCGCCCTTCATCCTGGTGGGACCCTGACGGAATTTCCGTCCCTTGCTGGTCAGCAGGTCAAGGAGTCTGCCCGCAAAGGCATGATGACACCTGAAGAAGTGGCAGAAAAAGCTTATCCTGCCATCCTCAAGGGGAAAAGGGTGATCATCCCGGGAGGGATAAACAAACTGGCTGTTTTGATTGGCAAGGTCTTGCCATTCCCGTTGGCGATTAGGGTAATGGCTCTCGTTTACAATCAGAACATCGATAAAACCAACTGCACCTACCCCTTAAGCTGACTTGGAAGGTCTTGCTGCCTGACCATGAGGATAATCAGGTTGACTCGGGTAAACTTCGCGCCCTTGTCAGGGATTAGCGGATAAAACATATCTGAACAACCTTATTTTAAGGATGATGCCGATGCTCAAAAGAATGAGAAGGAAAGGTGACAGATGAAAGTGCTAATGGTAGGATGTGGTGCCGTGGGGCAGGTGTTGGGGCTTTATCTGCAAAAAGGGGGCGTAGAGTTGGGTTTTTATGCCCGACCCGAATCCGCCAATAGATTGGAACAGGTATTGGTTCAGGGAGGACTCCCTCTCTTTCAAATCACTCGTCGTCGCAACCAAGGTCCGATCATTCACCGTTTGAGGGACTACCAGGTGGTGACGGACATAGCAGGAAGCCAGCGATTCGACCCCGATCAGATCTGGTTCACCACCCCCTCAACCGTTTTCTATTCGTCGTGGTTCCAGGAATTTCTAGGCAGTGTCTCTTCTAGAAGAGTGGTGTGTTTTGCGCCTGAAGGTAAACGTTCAGAATTTATACCGGATAATGAGCAAGAAGACCGGTTGGTATTTGGTGGGATCACTTTCATTTCCTGGCAACGAGACCTGCAGAGAGGAGGAGGTCAAGCGGACGGTGTGAATTTCTGGTTACCCCCTTCAGCTGGGATTCCACTTGTGGGGGAAGAAGAAGCCTGTAAAGAGGTGGCAGCCCCGTTAAAAAAAGGAGGGTTACAGGCAAGCGTGAAGAAAAAGGATTTCCTGGATATGCAGGCTGCCCTGACCGCCTTGATGTCGTCTTTCGTGGTAGGTTTCGAACTTGCTGGATGGTCTCTTCGCGCCTTTCGCCGGAGCCCATGGCTAAAGCTTGCTGCTCATGGCGCCCGAGAAGGAGCTATGAGTCAGCTTACTGGGGCTGGTTCCCTTATCAGAGCACTCTTTGGGTTAATCACGACGAAGGATATTTTCTACATCGTAACCCTCATCTTGCCTCTCCTCCTCCCTTTTGACATTGAAAGATATCTTCAGTTCCACTATGTGAAAACTCGGGAACAAACACTTAACTTGCTGGAGGTTTTTGCCAGCGATGGGCAAAAATATAAGCTCCCGGTGGGTAACATTCAGCTCCTTCACCAGGGACTGCTTGGTTGTGGGTGAGTTGTGAGTTGTGGTCCATGACCTTTTGAGGGTATAATTAGTTCAAGTAGAGATAGAATTAAGGCATCACATCGTCGTAGTAATTCCATAATAATGGATTAGGAAATCCAGCTGTAAGGTCTTAGGTCAGCTCTGAAATACCAGAAGGAACGATAAATTTACAATGATATCAAAAATCAGGAAACATAAATTCCTCTATGCAATTCTTGGATTGGTCGTCATAGTGATATTTGCAGGGGTCACTGTCGTTGCTGCGAATTGGAACCAACCCTTATCCAAAGGTCTTGCGTTACCGACCTTTGCTGTCACAAACACTCCTACTGCGACAGAGGCAGAGGCTGAATCCCTGGAAAAGGGAATGTCAGAGGCTCCTGATGCGGAAATACCAACCCCTGATAACCTGCAAGGGATTGAAATTGCACCCACCTCCACCCCCTTCTCAGCAGACCAGCCAATACCAGAGCCATTGTGTGGGGGTCCACCGCTGATGACCATCCTGGGAATCGGCGTTGATACCTCTGATGATGAATATTTCTATGGACTGGCAGACGTGGTCCGGATTGCGCGGGTTGATTTTGTCACACCTAAAGTCAGTGTCCTGGCTATTCCGCGTGACATCTGGGTAAAAATACCTGGAATCTCGGACCATTATGGGATCACAGAAGGGAAACTCAACCAGGCTTATTTCTACGGCACCAAAGCTATGGGCTACTACGATGGTCCTGGAGCGGGACCGGGTTTAATGTCCCTTACCCTGGTGGAGAATTTTGGTTTATATGTGGACAAATATGGCGCGGTTAACATGTCCACCCTGGCGCGCATGATCGATGCAGTGGGTGGGGTTGATATTTATTTGTCAGAAGATGCAGATGGTCGTCCTCAGGGTTTGGGATATTTTTCAACGGGACAGACTCATATGACTGGCGAAGCTGCGATAAGATACTCCCGCATCCGTGCTCAGGACAGTGACATCGACCGTATCGATCGCCAGACCCAGGTGCTTCACGCTTTGCAAGATAAAGTTCTCCATCCCTCGGTCCTGCCTCATATCCCTAAAATCATTGCTTCATTCAGAGATTCGATCATCACTGATTTAACCCCCAAGAATATTTCTGCCTTGACCTGTTTATTGCCCCATATCAACCACGATAACCTGGTCTACGCCAGTTTACCCGATTCTTTACTCACTCCCAAATGGCGGGTTTTATCGAACTCGGAAAAGGAATCCTGGACTTGGGATTGGGATACCGAGGCAATCCGCAGGCTGATCGGGTATTTCCAGTCGGGTGAATGGCCGGTGAAATAATCATAGATGTTTATTTTAAACACCTAATTCAACAAAAAATCTCAAAAAGAATCAGATTCAGAAAACACTTTTCACCAAGTGAAGATCATTGTGAAAGGAGAATATATTTCATGTCTAAAGCATTAAGAATCACTTTTGGTATCCATGCGGTCGTCGCCTTATTATTTGGTGCTCCTCTCCTTGTAGTACCAGGACGCTTCCTAAGCTTGTTTGGTTGGCAGCCCCTTGATCCACATATAACCAGGCTTCTTGGTGCAGCTATGTTAGCTTTCGCATGGAGTTCCTTTCGAGGTTATCGCACTACAAGTAGCCATTTGCAGCAAGCCTTAATCCAGATGGAATTCGTTTTCTGCGCCCTTGGTTCCATCGGCTTGTTACGCCATATTTTAGTAGCCTGGTATCCCTGGTATTTTTGGGTAGTTTTCCTCATCCTGGTCGTTTTTGCGCTCGTTTGGCTGTTTTTCTTGTGGCGGAATCCAGAATAAGGATCAGAGGTTTTCCCCTTCCCATGAAATTTTAAGAACTGAAGATAACCTTTAAATCAACGATCCGATTTAAATAAATTTGGACTGTGGTCTATTTTTCGAGCACGTGGGAGAATCCGTGCAATTCGGGACAAGCCTCCCACAATTCGATACAAATACCAGTAAGGAAAATGCCACCTTTTTTTAACACCATAACGTCTTACCATGTACGCCGGTTGGGGGAACAAGTTTACCCAGGCATAGCGTAAGCGAGAGGAGAAATCAGGAAGGGATACCAGAGTGGTATAGAAATCAATCGTAGTTGTGCGTGTTTCCATTGAAAGCAAACGAAATAAACGCTTGTCTTTGGCTGTGGGTTGTGTGGCGTCTAATATTTGGAAAGCGTCATCAAGCGGTAATGAAGCCCAACATCGGGCTAACTGCTCCAAAGTAGCGCCAAGGGAACATAACAACTCAAATTGTTGAGATGCGTGGATGACTTTTTTCCAGTCGAGTCTACCCTGTTTTTGAACAATTAGCAGTGCCAGGTCCAGAAGCAAATACAAGCCCTGAAAGCGATGATGTAAAGCCAGGTGGGCGGGAAGATAGACCAGGTTAGCCTCTGCATTCAATACCTGATATTTATCCCCAGAGATCTCCAGAGTCTCAGTATTCTCCCAGAACCAATCCATAGATAAAGCATTTAAATAGTAAGGAACATCCAACAGGTGCCAGTGTAGTTCGACAGGATTTTGAAAGGGTGAGGGAGGCAAAAACATTTCTTCGTTGCTATGTTGCAACAGGCTGCCGGGCTGATGTTCTACATACGCAGGTTGATAACCCAAACTAATGAAGACCTCCCGGCAAGCTGGAACTGATTTTCGAGGCACAAGGAGATCTATATCACCTAACAACCGAAAAGATGGGTCTTTATATAAGGCTGTGGCCAGGGCTGCACCTTTCAAGAGGACAAATGGAGTTCCCAGCCTGGTGAGAGTTTCTTTTACCTGTGCGAGGTGGTTTAAACAATGGGTATTATTGGCGACGGAGAGGTAGAATTCCTCAGTTAACTTCTGCCTGACTTCATTTGGTAGTGATTGGTACTTTCCTCTTATGAGTGCATATACCAGAGCCCCAAGATGGTTGTAGACCAACGGATCTAGTATCTCAGGCCATGGAATGGATTCAAGTTCGTTTAAATTCGCTGGATTCCAAATAGCTTCTAATAATTGGTATATCGATTTATGATTGGTTCGTTGGTTGTTCACAGGGGAATTATATCTGCCTAATATGGAGCTAACAAGCCTAGCCACTTTATGTCAGGGTGACGACACTTCTTCATTTAACCATAATGCCAGGTTTTTCAATACATCGAACGGATAAAAAGAAAGGTTATTTCAATGGGTAATATATATTAGGATATAATTTTGGGCATACCATTAATAAATTTCGTTGACAAGATCTTTATTGGCGAATAGAATGACGACCTGTTTATTGCATCAAAGATTATCATCAACTGGATCATGAATATATTTTCAATCAAGTGGGCTTGATAATGTCTTGGGCTATCGAAACCTATAAACTTTCAAAACAATTTCCAAAATCGGGTGGCTGGCGAGGTTTGTTCCGGAAAGATTTTGACCCTCCCGCCGTAGATAGTGTTTCGATAACAGTAAATCATGGTGAGTTATTTGGCCTGGTTGGACCTAACGGTGCTGGTAAGACGACCTTAATAAAATTATTGTCCACATTAATCTTGCCCAGTTCGGGTACCGCTGCAATCAACGGCTATGATTTACACCATGAACGGCAAATTAAGCAAACAACAGGCTTGGTAACCAGTGATGAACGGAGTTTTTTCTGGCGGTTAACGGGAAAACAAAACTTAGTATTTTTCGCTGCACTGGACCAGATTCGAGGGGATGAGATCAATCAACGAGTGATGGATGTGATGGATTTAATGGGGTTGCAGGAGGTCATCGATAAACCCTTCCAAACCTATTCGACTGGTATGCGACAGCGTCTATCTATTGCTCGTGCGCTGTTGTCCAAACCGGGGTTGTTATTCCTTGATGAGCCAACCAAAGGGCTGGATCCAAAATCAAGCCATCATCTGAGAGATATTCTCCACAATCGGTTGAGCTGTGTGGAAGGAGTTACCATCTTCATGGCTTCTCACAACCTGGAAGAGGTTGAAAATTTTTGCGATCGAGTTGCCATCATGCATGAAGGTAGGATCATTGCCTGTGGGACCATGGAAGATCTCGCAAAGAAGGTTTCCTGTCAAGAATCTTATGAAATTCAGGTCCAGGGATATCCATCGATCGTTGCAGTTGAGAAGGCGGTGGGTTGGGTTCCGGGGCTTGAGGTTGAGGTGCAGGATAAAGGTATCCATCAACTGCGGTTCCATGCATTATCTGAGGATGATTTCCTCGCCAAGGTTTTTGCTGCTCTTCAAAAGGAGAGCGGAAAGATAATCGAAGTCAACCGCAAAAAACCTTCCCTGGATTCAATTTTCTCAGAAGTGACGACACAAAGTTCCGGATTTGTGACACAAGGAGAAGTAACAAAAAAACAATCGTTCAAACAACGATCGGGTATCCAACCTCAGCTCAAAGGACAACCTATAGGCGAGTTTCTCAAGGTAGTTCCAGCTTTCCTGCGGCGTGATTTGCAGATGGAGATGAGTTACCGCCTGGCTTTTGCACTGCAATTAGTCCAGATTCTTTTCTCTATAGCAGTTTTTTATTTTATCGCCCAACTGATAGGACCGGCAGCAAATCCTTATTTACAAGCTTATGGTGGGGATTATTTTTCCTTCGTTCTGATCGGGGTTGCGTTTTCTGGCTATTTTGGTGTAGGACTTTCCAGTTTTTCGAACAGCCTCAGGCAAGCCCAGACAACCGGGACTTTAGAAGCGATGTTAAGTACACCGACCAGTTTTTCGACCATTATCATTAGTTCAACCATCTGGAGTTATTTAATGACTTCCCTTCAGGTGGTAGTCTATTTGTTAATCGGAGCTCTCTTCCTGGATGTTGACCTGAAAATGGGCAATCTTGGCGCTGCCTTGATAATCTTGATCTTGACTGTGATCTCCTTCAGCAGCCTGGGGATCCTCGCTGCAAGTTTCATCATGGTTTTGAAACGAGGCAACCCGGTTACCTGGGTTTTTGGGACCATCTCCTCCTTGTTGGGCGGTATCTATTACCCGATCGATGTCATGCCTGCCTGGCTTCAATTCTTTTCCCATCTATTACCGGTGACTTATGCCTTACGAGGAATGCGATTAGCCTTATTACAGGGAGCATCCTTTGTCACCTTAGCTAAAGATATTTTAGTGTTATCCTTATTTTGTATTATTCTGCTTCCATTGGGATTGTTCGCCTTCCGTTTTGCAGTCAATAAAGCGAGGGCAGATGGCAGCCTGACCCACTACTAAACAACCAGCATTAAGGCGAAAGTATGGGGAGACTCAGGGCTGGATCCCCAAAGAGCAGGAAAGTTCGCATCACATCGCGGGTATTGGGTGAATCGACCGGCATTTGTCGCCAGGCGGATAGAACGACATCGCCCAGGCGGGGGTGAGAGGTTTGGAATAATGCCTGGACAAAACCGTCGCTGAGTAGCTCCTGGTCGAAGGAGAGGGTCAGGCTGGTTGGCGCAACGATGGCGATTGCCCCACCATCTGGATGCCAGAGCAGGCTTTCCGTTAGAGACTCCTCTTTTGGGTGAGTAAATAATCCAGTCAAACAGGTGAAGTGGAGCATGATGGGTAGTTGTTTAGGATTAACAAGCTCAACTACATCTTCAATCGAAAACAGGCGATCCTTGCCCCACATTTTGATGCTGCCATGACCAAAATAAGCGGTTAGCCAGGTTCCGCTTTCTATTGCCTCCTTTACAGCCTGGTTTGCGTTGGTATCGCCGGCAGTTGGCGCCAGCAGGGTGGTAATGATATAGTCTGGAAAAAGATCCAGGAAGTGAGTCGCCTCATTTTTGAAAATACTTTCCTGGCCATCAGCAACAGCCAAAACTTGTTGAATTCCATTGGACCTCAAGACTTCTCCTTCGTACCACAATACTTTTTTAACATAGCCCTCTATCTGTTCTGGCGTTTGGGCTGGAATACGACCAATGGCGATATCAGGCCAAGGATCTTCGTTGATCTCAGCAAGTAATACATCACTGCCAGTTTCACCACCAAAAACCGTTTGGATCATTATCACCGGCAAGTGATCGATGTTATTGGGGTTAGTATAGCCTCGAAAATCATAGCTTGCATCCCCCACCATTAACACGTATTTTGGAGGTGTTTCCCAGTGCATAGCAGTATAAGCCAGGAATGCCTGGATAGCCTGGGGTTCAGCAATTCCACCGTTGAACTGGTCATAGATGGCTGAGACAGGAACCGCCATAGGATTCAACCCCTGGCCAGCTCGAAGGTCAAGAAGCGGGGTTAACGGGGTTAACAGGTCTTCAGAGCCGATAGCAAGGTAGTCAGCTATTAAATATGACGCTTTGAGATCAGGATAGATGGTGGTAGGTTCGATGGTATCAGGATGAAACCAACCTCCTGGGTTGACGGCAAGGTAACGATGCCCTTTCTGCCCTTGAAATACAGGCCTATCCTGCTCTACAGTCTGAATGGTGACCTTAGATGGGTTGCTGATATCAAAGATGAAGGTTTCAGATCGTGGATCTACCAACTCAACCTGCCCCTGGTCGGTAGTGAACAGGGTTTGATCTTCTGACAGGCGAGTTGAGGTTGGAAATGTGATTTCGACCCAATCCAGGTAGACCATGTCGAAAAGGGGGCCGATATCCCCTGGGATTTCGATCTCAAGATGATTTGTGCCTGTTTCGAGAAAACCATTGGGGATCACGCCTTCCAGGGTATGCCTGGTTTGACCATCCCAGGTGCTATCCCCAACCAGGTGACCGTTGATCGAAACGGTGGCATGGTGATCTGGGTTAGCAGCTGATTCAGTATTTCCCCAAAGTGCAACCCGGAACCGCCCTTCACCAGCAGCCAGGTCTTGCAGTTGATATTCCAGGGTTTGGCTGGATGGTGCAAGCAATCTGGTCCAGAACCAGTGATCTCCTTCTTCGACCAGGGGTGAATAGATTGTGTTTTGTTCCGGGCGGGTTGTTCTGTATATCCAATCAACGGCTGCGGTTTTCGAAAGATTCGCTTCCGCTCTCTCCTCCATTCGGAGACCAGGCTCGCTTCCAACCTTCAGCTGGTAGACATTCTCCCCGGTGTAAACACTTTTACTTGCTTCTCCGAAAAAAAGGAGCTTGATCTGTTTTTCATCTCTTGTGATCCATAAAGGGACTGGTTGTCCGCGATGATACAATTGCACCAGATCGACAGCCTCTGTTTTCCAACCTAAGTCAGATAAGGAGATTTGATAGATTCCTTCTTGCGTGACAGTGATGTCTACACTATCCGTAAATTGACCATTGGTCGAATTAGGAGGGAAAGGTTTCATCCCCTGGCATCCGGAGAATTGCAAACTAAATAAGAGAAGAATAAAAATCCTCGTCTTCCAATGACGATTCAAACCAATTTTTATCATAGAAGCGTGTGTTATTCTGATTCGCGGCTAGTCCGATAAAGGTAGAAACCCAGGGCTAGAACCCCCCAAACGATGATGACCAGCAGAACCAGGCTGATACGCAGGAAATTTCTTGATGCTACCAGGTTGGCAAACGACTGGTTGAAACCACCATCTGAGTCAGAGGAAAGAGGCGTTGGGGAAGGAGAAGGCGTAACCGTAGGCGGATTTAAATCCAGGATTTCCTCTGTAGTGATAACTGTAACCAGTGATTCTGGTGTATTTGATGGTGAAGATGTGGGCGTAGGTGTGATTGTCGGGGTCGTGGTGAGGGAAAGGGTGGCTGATGGGCTTGCTGTTTGGGAAAGGGTAATGCCAGATTGTGTCAAGCTGGGCGTACTTGTCCTGGTTGGGGCCAGGGTAGGGGTTCTGGTTGCTGTAACCGAAGGGGTCGAAGTGGGTCCGGTTGCTGTCCTGGTGGGTGTATTTGTTCTGGTGGAAGTCTTTGTGGGTGTGGATGTTGACGTGCTGCTGGATGTGGAGGTCGATGTACTCGTCGGTGCAGTTGTGCTGGAGGGTGTATTTGTTGGACCGAAAATTGCGGAGATCGGACCATATAAATGATAACTCTGATCGGCTTCGATCTCCTCCAGCTGATAATAATAGATCGAACCTATAACAACATCCGTATCAAGATATTCGTATTTATAACCAGTTAAAAAATCCCCCATAGCTTCTTGTTCGAAGATATATTCAAATTCTCCTGGTTGGGTATGACTGCGTTTGAGAAAAAACCCGAGGGTATTAAATTCTGTTGCTGTTTCCCATTCAATCAGGATTCCCCCCTCTTTGGATGTCGCGGTAAAGCTTACCAATTCAACTACCGCCAGAGCCGTTTTTTGTTTAACAAACAGCACATAAAGCAGCAAGAGGATTGGGATCACGAAGAGGTTAACTAGAAAATGGCGTTTCTTGGAAGCGGTTTTCATTCCGGGGAGATATCCATAATGCCTTTTTCAAGGATTCCTGTGATGAACTCAAGGGTGTCCTGTTCTGCTATTACCTGATCCACCTCGAACTCCTGGTAGATGATGGCTGATATTTCTCGGATCGAACGGTTGCCATCCACCAGTTCCAAGATGCGGCTGCCGACTTCGTTGAGCACTTTCACCTGGCCTCGTTCCGGGATCAGCAGCACAGCTTCGTTCTCGATCACCCGGCTGACGACATTTGGATTTTTAGACAGGATAGTATCTAAGCTTATCATGTGCGGTTCCTTATGGATTAATACCGGTGAAGTAATTATACAATTGAGTGTCTATCTCCTCAAGAAATGGATTCGGGCAACCCCAAGCACAATCCAAGCCAGGAATCGGAGGGGTAGCTGCAATAAGCCAGTTAATTTCCTGGAAGACTCAGAGTTATTGCTTTCTTTATCCCGATCAGCTGGGCTCCTCTGCACCTGTCCCTGTGTTTTTGTAAAAGGCAGGTTTCGGCTTTGAAAGTTGAATAGCGCTAAATTATGCTCCCATTTGCCAAGCATACCGATGATTTGGTTGGTTCGGATCCATTTTAGGTTGGTCAGATCGATCACCCGCTGATCATGTTCGATCGTAACCACTTTGCCCAATACTTCTAATGCCGTTACCGGGGAATCGCAACAAGGCAAGCTGTCTCCCTTGGTGTGGAACCGTCCTTCGCGGTCTACCATTATCAATCGGTGAATGACCAGGTCTGGTTCTCGTTGGAGTACCAGCAAGTCCCCACGTTTGAGTTTTGTTGGATCGACCTGTTTGATGGAGACAAAATCTCCAGGTCGCAGCAGGGGCGCCATGCTCTTGCTGGTTACATGAAGCCTGATTCGCTGGTTTTTACCTAATCCTTCCTTCAGCAGCTGCCTGATAACCTCCTGCTGTAGAGATTCGGAAACGCTGTTCTTCATTTGAAAATATTGGGAAAGAAAATTGACTGGAGGATGGGGATTTTCAGGGCGGGGTCGCCAAAAATCGTGTAGGTATTGATCAGGTCACGACTGTATCCTGCCTGGAAAAGGCGAAGCTTTGCTGCCAGGGTTGCACCACCCAGGTCACGAACTCCTGACAAAAATAGGGCATCATAAAAACCTTTCAGAAGCTCATCATGACCCAGACCAACCCCAAGCCCGGTTGGCGAGAAGGTGCTCACCGCCCCGGCATTTTCCAGGGTCAGCAGTTCGACCGACAGGCTTTTATTGACGAGACCAGGATAAATCCAATAGCCTGTCAGACAGGTCATATCGATGAAGATGGAAGGTTGGGTCTCATTATTCAAGGTAGGTAGA
>CAZTJD010000025.1:4631-35691 GCA_964613985.1 uncultured Anaerolineales bacterium | reverse complement strand
CTTTTCCAAAGGACCTCGACATGACATATTAAAGAATGTTTGACAGACCACTAGTTTCTCGACATTGATTTCTTAGGGGGATGCAGCCTTAAAATGTGGATAAATATCTCTAGGTGCATTGGTATTCACCCCAATGCACCTGATTTTTTATGCTGGAACGTTCAATACCAGGGTCCGCCATTCAAGAAAGGGTTGGTCTTTCGTTCTTGCCCGACCGTGGTCTCAGGGCCGTGCCCCGAAAGGATCCGCACTTCATCCGGAAGGGTTAGGATTTGGGTGCGGATGCTGTTCAGCAATGTATCCCAATCGCCGCCGGGCAGGTCGGTACGACCGACAGACCCCTGGAAGATCACGTCCCCGCTGAAAAGGACACCTGCCTCAGCAAAATAGAACATGACATGACCCTGGGTGTGTCCCGGAGCATACCGAACTTTCGCAGTGTTTTCCCCCAGCTTCAAGACCTGACCTTCTGAGAGTTCCATGTTCGGCTTGGCACTTGATTCGAAACGCATCCCAAATAGCGGCGCGCCACCTTTTGCCTGCCAAAGGGCGTGGTCCTTGGGGTGCAGGGCAACAATGGGGGCAACTTTCAGCCCTTTGACGATTGCGCTTACCCCCCCAATGTGGTCGAAATGGGCGTGGGTTACCCAGATTTGCTTGATCTGCCATCCTTCCTTTTCCGCCTCTTCCAGGATGCGTTCCCCATCCCAGGCAGGGTCGATTACCGTTGCCTCCTTGGTGGCTTCGTCTGCTACCAGGTAGGCATTGGTCATGACCGGTCCAAGCTGCATTGTTTTGATATTAATCATTAGGTTATTCTTATGGGGTACTGATGTTTGCCATTTTCTCGTTTTAGGTCGAATGATTATATCATATTGGATCCTGGCAATGATTCGCCAACAAGGGATAAGGTCATCTCATTTGAGAATTATCATAGCATTCTGGCAACAATCTATCTAAAGGCATTCTGTTTTGGAACTTCCCGTAAAATTGAAGTTAAAACAGAGAATGGCTTTTATCGTTTGCTAAAGACCCTACAATCGAAAAAATATCCTGAGGATTAACTTAATTTTTAGACAGTGGAACAACGATCTTAGGAACTCACTAACTTGCCAATAGAAGATAGCTAATTGAAGTCCTTCGATTCCTATTCCTTATCTACTCGATTGGTTTTCACGTAATTCGCCATCGTTTCCCTCTGCTGAAATTACCATTCCACACGATCCGTAGTGATATTAGGTCATAAAAACGCATTTATTAATCTAGTAGACTGTCCATCATGAATCTTCTATTCGTCAAAATGAGTGAAACGAAGCATCTCTCACATAGCACTAGATATGCTTCATTATGCTTTGCTCCATTCAGTATGACAATTTAAAGAATAATGTTTGACAGAGTACTAGTATTACTAAAAATAATTTATAATATAAAATTAGATTGAATAGAAAAATATCCAGTTACGTTTTGGTGTATAGGGAAAAAATCATGTTGAAAAACCTTTGATCGGACCAATAATTTCTCTGGGGTGTTGTGTAAGTTGGCCCTAAGTAGTTTGATACTTCAATTTCGTAAATATCTGATTTTTCAGTTATATAATCGTAAGTAGTGCCTCAAAAATGGAGGGCAGAAATAATGAAAAAGAATTTATTTGTGATTGTTTTTCTTGTATTGGTATTGGTTATTGCGCTGGGGTATTCTGTTCTGGCGCAAGGAGTGTCTCTTGGAGGACCAGATCAAGAAGTGACTGCAATTAGCCTGGAATTAACAACACCTCCATATTCCTTTGCTAAAGATGAAAACGGATTTGACGTTTTGCTATTAGAGGGATTTGATCTGTCAGGTGGGATTGGCAATCCCCAACTTCCCTCTCAGGTTTATAATCTGGCATTACCTCCGGATGCCGATCCGGATAGTTTGTCTCTTGATGTCACAGTTCTGGATTCGGAAGAACAAAAGGGGTCATTCCAACTTGCGCCTGTATCACCTCCAGCTACCTGGATTGATGGAGAAATGGTGATTGACTGGGGCGAGAACGCTGAAAGTATCGTCGATGGGAAAAATACATTGATCTATGGGAATGATTCTTACTTTCCCGATCAAAATGCAGAACTGATCTCTTTACCTCAGATGCGTAAGTGGATTTTTGCCCAGGTTCTGTTCAATCCTATCCAATATAATCCTGTTTCGGGCAAATTAAAGATTGCCAGGCAGGTAAAAATCACCCTCTCTGTAAAAACAGGGAATCCTGTTGTAGCTAGTTCTTTATCTGACACAATCATGGATGATGTTGCGGCTGATTTGTTTTATAACTATGAAAGCGCCAGGCAGTGGTATGGAGGAAAACCATCACAACCATCTCCGGCGACCACTTACGTGATCATTACTACCAATGCCATCGAATCCGGAAGCTCAAACCTGGCAAGTTTTATCTCTCATAAACAAAGCCGGGGCTTCAACGTGTTGACTATCACCGAAGACGAGTATGGCAGTCTTACCGGGCCATCACCCAATGGAACTGCTGAGAAGATTAGGAAGTGGCTGAAAGATAATTATGTAAGCCAAAATATTGAATATGTATTGTTGATCGGCAATCCTGATCCAGATGATCCCAGCAGTGGCACGGATCCTGTCGGCGATGTTCCAATGAAGATGTTATGGCCGAGACGCGGGGCTACTTCATATCCTGAATATGAGGAATCACCATCGGATTATTTTTATGCTGACCTGACCGGAAATTGGGACCTGGATGGGGATGGCTATTATGGAGAATATAATGGCGATCGAGGTCCGGGTGGCATAGATTTTGCCGCTGAAGTTTATGTTGGGCGCATTCCGGTATATAGTACCTCGTATACTGCCCTCGATAGTATTTTGCAGAAAACCATCGACTATGAAAACGAATCCCTCGCCAGTATAGGTTGGCGAGAGTCAGCCTTGTTACCAATGAGTTTTTCGGATTCAACAACGGATGGCGCATATCTGGCTGAAAAAATGATGGACAATTACCTGGACTCGTCTGGTTATTCATCCTGGACCATGTACCAGCAAGGCAGCCAATGTGCTGCTGCTAACTCTTCCTTTTCGAGCGATGAAGAATTGTTTGGAAACACCGTCGTCAGGGATCGCTGGAGTGCCAATGATTTCGGCATTGTCAACTGGTGGGGTCATGGCAGCTCTACAAGTGCCTCATATGGCTATGATACTTGTGGTTGGGGAACCTTGTTCAGCTATTCTCAAGCCAGCGCCCTGGATGATGATCACCCGTCATTGGTCTATCAATGTTCCTGCACCAACGGCTACCCGGAGTTGTCATACAATCTGGGGTACTCCATCCTCGCCAATGGGGGCATCGGGACAGTATCTGCCTCTCGAGTTTCCTGGTATCGTATCGGCAGTTGGAGCCCATCCACATCGTATGCTGATAATGCTGCCATTGGTTACTATTGGCATCGCGAGATCGTCCTCAATGACCACTCTGCTGGGAAGGCGCTTTACCTGGCAAAATTCTCTCAAGCAAATGGGTGGGGGGACCAATCCTATATGAATAAAGATGATTTCAACCTGTACGGTGACCCGGCAATTTCGATAACAAGCGCCGCATTGATCCCGGATCCTCCAACCAATGTACAGGCAAGCGACGGCACCTACACGGACAAGGTGCGTGTGACTTGGAACGCTTCTGCTGGTGCTTCCAGCTATGTTGTTTTTCGCGCCACTTCTGCCGGGGGCACACAAACGAACCTGGGGGAGATAAGCAGTACCACTTTCGACGATATCACCGCCGCAGTGGGTACAACCTATTATTATTGGGTATCGGCCTGCGGTGGTTCTGGTTGCAGCATTCAAAGTGATTATGATACCGGATACAGTGCAGTTACCTACAAAAATTACCTGCCTCTGGTATTAAAGAACTACCAGGCTGGCGGCGGCTGGGTCAATATCAAAACCGAAGACTTTGAAGGCAGTTTTCCTAATGAATGGGATGTGAATGATTATGGACCAAACTCTGGAGAGTATTATTGGGGTGAACGCAGTTGCGAGGTATATGAAGGGAATTACAGTGGGTGGGGAGTCGGTGGAGGTGCGGATGGCAGCGTTCTCAGCTGCGGCAGCTATTATCCCGACGATGTAGAATCCTGGATGGAATATGGCCCCTTCAGCCTCGAGACTGCCATCGATGCAGAATTGAATTTCGCATTCTGGTTAAATTCTGAAACTGATTATGATTTTATATTTTTTGGTGCTGCAATTAATGGTGTAAATTATTATGGTAATTTATATTGGGGGAATAGCAGTGGTTGGGTGACATATAGTTTTGATTTAACCGATGTGTATACGTTGGGCGACCTAACTGGACAAACACAGGTTTGGATAGCGTTTGTATTTTTTAGCGATTCTTCGATCACATATCAAAATGGTGTTTTCATTGATAATATCGTCCTTCGAAAATGTGATAGCAACTGTGGTGAAACCACAGCTAGTAAACTGCACGAAGGTGTTCAGAGTGAGTTTATGGAAATTATATTAGGTAAGGAGAAAGAATAGGAACAAATCTTATTGCTTATTAATAGAAAATCCGGTTGATTATCGTCTTCCGGGTTTTCTTTTTCCTTATCTTTTAAATTCTTGAAGTAAAATACCACAAGGAAAAGGCTTTTATAATGATGAGGAAACGAGTACGGAAAAGTATTATTTCAAGGAGAAACAATGCCCAAACCCAAACGAAAAATAACCGCAGAAGACCTCTATAATTTTGAACTGGTCTCCTCCATGGAGATTTCCCCGGATGGAGAGCATGTGGTCTATGCTCAACAGCGTGTTGATTCCAGCACCCAAAAGAAATACAGCAACCTCTTCTTGATCTCCACCCGAGATGGCGTGGTTCGTCAGTTCACTTATGGCGACCAGGTCGACCGTTCGCCCAAATGGTCTCCGGATGGGAATACGATCGCTTTCCTCTCCAACCGCAAGAATGAGAAACAGTTCCAGTTTTACATCCTCCCTTTCAATGGTGGTGAAGCCAGGCCTTTGACTGATTTAAAAGGCAGTTTTGAGAGTTACGAGTGGTCCCCGCATGGGCAGAAAATCGCTTTCCAGTTCCGCAAGATGGACCCCGAAGCGATCGAACGTGAAGAAGACGAGAAGAAGAAAGAACTCGGCGTGGTTTACCGCCATTATGACCGTATTAATTATAAATTTGATGGTGCTGGCTACCTGCCCAAGGAGCACTGGCATATCTGGACAGTAGACGCTGCCGATGGAGAAACGACCCAGCTAACCGAGGGTTCGTTTTATGATGAGACCTTCCCGACCTGGTCTCCGGATGGTCGTTCGATCCTTTTCCTCTCCAACCGCAGCGAGGATCCCGACATGGATTATGACCTTATTGATCTATACACCATCCCGGCGGGAGGTGGAGATATGCAGAAGATCCAGGCACCGGTTGGGATTAAGTTCAACCCGAGTTTTTCACCAGATGGGAAATGGATCGCTTACCTGGGGCGAGAAGGCCGGGGGGATTGGTGGCGCAACACAGAACTCTGGATCACTCCTGTTGACGGTTCATCCGCTGCCCAAAACCTGACAGCAGGATACGATTTTGATATCTCACCTGACGTGATCAACGATATGAACGCTGGCGCTATCTCCGTCACCTCCCCGGTCTGGTCAATGGCTGGAGATAAACTATTCTTCCAGGTGGCGCGTCATGGGGGCAGCACCCTGCGATCGATAGACATCTTCACCCAGACAGTCGAGACCCTGACCCTGGATCAGGGCACAGTAGGTGTCTTTGGGTTGGATAAGGATCAAAAGAAATTATCCTTCATCTTTGCCACCATGACTGACCCGGGCCAGATCATGGTTATGGACCTCGATAGCAACGAATCTCGAAAGCTATCTGACTTCAATCCCTGGTTGCAGCAAGTTGATCTGGGCGAGATTGAGGAAGTCTGGTTTAAGGGGCGTGATGACAACGACCTCCAGGGGTGGGTCTTAAAACCTCCTGGTTTTGATCCGGCTGGGAAATATCCTTCCATCCTGGAAATCCATGGTGGTCCAATGGCTCAATATGGGCATAACTTCATGCACGAGTTTTATTTCCTGGCTGCACAGGGATATGTGGTCTATTTCAGCAACCCTCGCGGGGGTCAGGGTTATGGCGAAGAGCATACCAGTGCGATTGTGGGCAATTGGGGGGATGCGGATTACGCTGACCTGATGCTTTGGGCTGATTATGCAAAATGCCTGCCGTATATCAACCCTGAGCGGATGGGCGTAACAGGCGGGAGCTATGGCGGGTACATGACCTTATGGATCATTGGGCATACGCACCGTTTTGAAGCTGCTGTAGCACAACGGGTCGTCAGCAACTTCATAAGCATGTGGGGTGCCAGTGACATGAACTGGCTCATGGAGCACCTGGTCGGTGACCCGGCGCCGATTAAGGATGTCGAGACAGCCTGGAACCACTCACCGGTAAAATACCTGGGCGATGCCACAACCCCAACCCTGATTATCCACAGTGAAGAAGACCACCGCTGCCCCTCCGACCAGGGAGAGCAGGCTTATGTCACCCTGAAGTATCACGGGGTTGACTCGGAGATGGTGCGTTTCCCTGGTGAACCTCATGGGCTCTCCCGTACCGGTCGTACAGACCGTCGCATTGCCAGGTTGAACCACATCTTGAGGTGGATGGATAAATATTTGAGAGAACGGGTTGAATGAGAAAAGCCTCACATGGTCGTAGATCTCCTCCACCCGGTCTGATCCCCTTGCTGAATCAGGGCGAGGAAGATTGGACGAAATACTTCGTTACGATTGAAGAAACAATAACGGCTTGTAAATCTGTTGGATATGAGATCCTGGAAGCCGATCGCGCTCCTGATCCTCGTTTCTGGTGGTTAGAATATGCTAAGCAAGACCCCTAATGTAAGATTGATCCCAAGGGAGAAGGGGAGACTATGATGTAGATGGTGGCGGGTGTTTGAATTTAGGGTATGTAATTGCCCGTAAACAAGATTAATGAAAATAGGAAATGGCTCATGGTGAAAATAATAATGATCCCTCTCGCTGTATTGGCAGGAAATTGGTTGGGTGGCATTATCCGATTTATCCTGACTGGTGATGAAGTCCAGACCATTCAGTTAAAGTACACCACGCCCAAAGGTCACCAGATGACCAATTCCCCTGTATCGACCAAGTTCTACCCAGGCTTGCTGTTTGCGTTCTTAGGTAAACCGCGTTGGCTTTTTGCTTTCCTGGGTGGAATATTGGCTGGCGGTTTGGTGCCTGATTACCTGGAACATCTATGGCTGGAGATGGTGATTGAACCCATCTTCGTCGACCGACTTGGTAGTCGAATGAAATCATGATCTAGGGATTCTCATTTTGCACGGGCATCCGTGAATAAAAGTTGGAGCCAGATTCTAGTAATTTTTCATCACGAATTTGCATCTGTATGATTTTTTCCGGTGTTTAGCCTGGCATCTGTTTGACCATACCTGGGAGATGGAAGACCGGATGAGGGTAATTATTTATAGAGATCATTTTGGAAATCCAGGCATGAACAAAGAAGAGAGGCAGAAAAACCCCCTATGACCCACGATATATATCAATGGACCAAGAAAGATAAATGGCTTTATTCCCTTTCAATGGTCCCGTTCGCCGTTGTTTTTCTCGGTACGATCTATATACTCTCTACTTATTCGAGCATCCCAACAATCCTGCTCGTATTTTTATTCCTGTTGACCAATGTATTTCAGGCAGGTTGTTGTGTCGGTTGTCCATATCAGGGTCAATACTGCCCTGCATTATGCGGGGTGTATTTAGGCAACTTCCTATCAGGGATTCTATATAAGGACAGACAATTTAACCAGGATTTCTTTGACCGTAATGCCAGGGCAGGGGAAATTTTACTTTTTCTTACCATCCTTTTCCCAATCTATTGGATTTTTAGGACCAATTGGATTCTTGTACCAGTTTACCTTGTTCTCTTGAGTGCTCATTTTCTTCTCTTTATGCCTACCCAGTGTGATAAATGCGGCTATAACACCACTTGTCCGGGTGGTCAGGCATGGCTTATTTGTCGCAGGCATATCAAGGGATTGGGGATCGGGGATCATAAAAATCGAGATCAGGTATAGATTGGAGGTTAATAGAAGCAGGGTGGGTAATAAAATCCAGCACCTGATCGATCTACCCCCACTCATCGATGTCTACCTGTAGAATGAGAATTATTCCGATTTAATGGTTTACATGCTTAACAACAGCAACCTCCCAGGTCGTCGTGGAAATATTGAGTTGGCAGCGGCGTTCGGGGATTTATTAGAAAAACATCTCGGTGATGAACTTAAGATGTTGCGGAAATTTTGCGCCAGTCTGGTAGAGATTTCTGCAGAAGCAGCACCGGTAAATAGCGTCAAAGAGTTTCTTCCTTTAAGTGGTGCAATTGGCATCGGCGCCATAGGCGCGTTTGATCCAGATTTTTATAAGAAAGCCATGGTGAAACTGATGCGATTGGCGAACGACTCAAGGTGGCGAATGCGCGAGGCGGTGTGTTTTGGTTTACAGCGAATATTTTCTAAGTGCAAAGCAGATGCCCTCCATGATCTCGAGATTTGGGTGGAACATGGAACATTATTGGAAAGGCGTGCTGTCGCTGCAGGAGTGGCTGATCCACCCCTTCTACAGGATGGTGCTTTCGCTCTAGGCGCTTTGCAGATTCATAAAATAATTTTCCTAAGGTTTATGGAAGAGGAGAACCGCCCATCCGAGGCTTTTCGAGTCTTGCGTAAAGGGTTAGCATTCTCTTTAAGCGTGGTCGTTTCTGCAATCTCTGAGGCAGGTTTTTCTTATATGAAAAGTCTTATTGTAGAAGATGATCCTGACATTCATTGGGTCTTGAAACAGAATTTAAAAAAGAATCGTTTGTTGGGCAATTTTCCTCAGAAAGTAGCAGAGCTCCAACAGTTACTGAGTTGATTTTGTGACGCAATCCCTCACATTGTGAATTTTGAATGAATCAAACGCAGCTTCCCTTTTTACCTTGATGTTTTTTCCAGCTTCTCGTAGGATGCTCTTATTGCGACCGCTGCTGGACCTTTTAAACCCCACTTCTCTTTTATTGAAATAACATATTTTTTTACAGTGGATTTTGCAATCCCTAACTGCTTGGAAATCCTGGCGTGTGTATAACCCTTGACGAGCAAGGCAGCAACCTCCTGTTCCCTTGGAGCCAATGATTCCCATAACGGTTTTATAACTGCAGGTTCTTTACGCAGCTTGACATTTTTTGGCAGAATTGGTAATTTCATCTTTCCTACTCCTGGCTTCATAGATTTTTTACCAATTTTAAGAAGGTCTCCCAAGAGGATCAATTGGTCCATGAGTTGAAATTAGGGATGATCCTGGGACTAGACTGGTGGTTGAAGCTGTTAGTAACCTCCTATAGAGTCTGCTTCAATTTTCAATCTGAGGGAATTCATTATCAATCATAAAAATGACAACCATCCTCCGACCCTAACAATTCATTACCATTTCACCCCAATGGGGAAAGTTGTGATTGTTAAGCACTATTCATGTGTCTAGTTAGTTTCGAATTATTGTCCTTAGTAACCTTTACCCGATCATTCAGGGTCTTTTCAATTATTCGTATTGGTGGGTCGCATTCGTTTCTCAATCTCGGTTTGTATTGGAATGTAATTTTTCGGGCTGTTCTTTCTCAATCCAGAATAGACACGAGTGAAAAGGCTGTAAGCAAGATATCAGGTCACATTACAGACTGAAGTAATCTTCAAAATTCGGTTGCCAGTTGAGGGGGTAATATTCACCAGTTGCCATGTCCTGCGTATAGGTTCCCTGATATTTTCCTGCTGTGATGTCTTTCAGGGCGTCGATTAGGGTGTCGATCTCCTCGACCAAGTTATACAAACCGAAGGAGATTCGAACCAGGCCCGGCATGTCAGAACGATCGCCCTTCAACATTCGACCCCGAACAGCTTCCGAATTTTCTTGGTTAATGTCCAGTAGACGAAGTAAGTAAGGATGGGCACAGAAACAACCATTGCGTACGCCAATGCCGTATTCATGACCCAGGATCGCTGCTAGATGAAAATGAGAAAGGCCTTCAATGTTAAACGGCACAACCCCTAATCGCTTTGAAGCATGTTTAGGATTAGCATCTCCGTACACCTTGATCTTGGGGATTTCTTGCAGGCGGGTTATAAGATGAGCTGTGAGTTTCGTTTCATGCTGAGCAACAGTTTCCATTCCAATCTCGCTTAAGGTTCGAATTGCTGCCCCAAGTGCAATTGCCCCTACCACATTGGGGCTGCCAACCTCGTCCCGGTCCGGAGGTCCCGCCCAGGTAACATTTTCCAGGGTGACAATTTCTACTGTACCGCCACCAACCTGGTCAGGATCACCGCTTTCGAATGTATCGCGCCGTCCAATCAACGCACCTGTACCATATGGCGCGTACATCTTATGTGCAGAGAGGGCGACATAATCCAGATGGGCGGGGTCATCTAGTGGTAGCATATCAACCTTTCGGTGAGCAGCGAGCTGGGCTATATCTACCACGATTTGAGCACCAGCTGCATGGACTTTTTCCGCTAGGGAATGCACCGGGTTGATGTGGCCGGTCACATTGGAAGCACCGGTTATAGCTACCAGGGCTAACCGTTTCCCATACTCAGAAAGTTTTGCATCGAAATCCACCAAATCCAAACATCCATCGGGAAGGATGTTAATATGTACCGTTTTTGCCGCCATACGCCAGGGCAGGTCGTTCGAATGATGTTCCATACCGCTGCAGAGGACCATATTGCGTTCTGATGTGAAAGGAAAACGGCGCGCCAGCTTGTTCAGTGCTTCGCTGGCGTTCTTGCCAAAGATGCAGGTGTGGGTATCTGGGTCGGCGCCAACAAATTCCATCACGATCTGACGTGCTTGTTCGTATGAATGGGTAGACAACTGGCTTTTAAACCCGGTGCCACGATGAACGCTGCTGTAATAATTTAGAAAACGATTAACGACTTCCCGCACATCCTTAAGGGAGGGTGTGGAAGCCGCGTTGTCAAAATTGATATATCGCCGATGGGCTCCATCCAATAAGGGCACCTCAACATCGAGGCCGACAAAATGGGTACAGTAATTCTTGTGGGGTGGGTGTGTGCTCATGTCATCACCTTGTTGTTTTTCTTCGAGCAAAAGTTGACAGCCTTTTTACCTTGTGCCTATATTTCAGTATTATATACATCTCACTTTCATGAAAGACACAGTGGCTGAAGATGCCTCAGATGGAAATTGGGAATAGAGAAGTAAACCACAGGTCTTATGAAAAAAACAGGGTGTTTTCCCATGATATTGTGATTAAGTTTACTCGATAGTATTTATGGTTTTTTGGATGACTTCTCCATTAGCAGATCGTTATATGAATATTTTTAAGCCGATTGGTCATCAAGTTGGTTATGCTATACTGGGTAGAACGCAATATGGCGGTGGAGTAATGGAATTCCTATATACCAACCTGCAACCCCGGCGTAAAACTACTGGAACAGTGGTGGTTATCGATGTTTTTAAGGCATTGTCAACTGCTTACTATGCATTTTCTGTCGGTGTGGATTATATTTTACTTGTTAGCACATTAACGGAAGCCTTCTTATTGTAAGATCATTTCCCCCACGCATTGCTCATGGGGGAAGATGGGGGATTACCTGTAGAAGGGTTTGATTACTGCAATATTTATATAGGACGGTTCTTTACGGTGTACATTCACAAAACGATCGAAAAGGAGACGAACTTGGAAATTAAATTAAGCCTAATTACAGAATCTCAGAAGTCCATCCTTCGCAAGCTTATTGAATTGTATGAATATGATTTCTCGGAATTTGATCACAACGATTTAAATGAATATGGGTACTTTGGATACCGGTACCTGGACCTTTACTGGATAGAAACAGGAAGAGAGCCGTTCTTCATCAAGGTCGGCGGGAAACTGGCGGGATTTGTGCTGTTGAATGCGTATTGTTACCTGATGAAAAATGCTGGGGCGAAATCGATTGCGGAGTTCTTCGTTATGCGCAAATATCGCCGGCAGGGTGTAGGAAAAACTGCGGCTTGTTTTATTTTCGATAAATATCCTGGACCTTGGGAAGTGGTCCAGCATGGATCCAATTTACCTGCAATCAAATTTTGGGAGAAAGTGATCAACCAGTATACTGATGGGAATTTCAAGAAAGAATCAGTTCAAACGGAGAACTGGCAGGGACAGGCTTTGATCTTTGATAATTCCCGATGAATTATGTCATTTATAATAAAGATCTTACTTAAATTACCTGGCTGGATTATCTCCATTCTTTGGATTTATGGCAGATGCACGGTCTTAATAATGCTGCAGGATGAGAAAAGGCGATGGGATTTGGAGGAATCCGGGAAGCTTTCCTTGAAGTTCGACAAAAAGGTCTGGTACGGTTCCTGGGTTTGACTGGTCATGGCATTGCAGCACCAGCAATGTACCTGAGTAGCTCGGAGTAAATTAATTTTGACTAAGCCATCGTGCCTGATTACCGCCTTTGTCTGTTTACGCGCAAATTGTCCCCGGAACCCACTTAAGTTCGCGAAAAGGTGCGGGTATGGAAATGGTGGATGTTTGAATTTGACCTAGGGATGAAATTGAATGGCCTCCCAGCATATCAAAATCTATTGATTCGGGTTAAAATACGCTCTATTTTAGAGAATATTCCCTTTTGTCATCTTTCGCATTCCCATGGCTCATTGACTTGATTCACGATCCCAACTCCGAGGTTTAACATGGCTCAAAAAAGTTCTCGTTATCGCTGGAACGTAGTTGTAATCTTCTTCTTTTTTATGCTCCTTCACCAGACAGACAAACTACTGATAGGTCCGCTTAAAGGACCGATCAGTGAAGATTTCAATATCACCAATACCCAATTTGGCCTGGTCATCTCTGGAGCGTTGGTTGTCGGGACAGTCCTCTATCCAATTTGGGGTTACCTTTACGATCGCTTTGCCCGGGCAAAGCTTTTATCGATTGCTGCTTTCATCTGGGGGTCAACTACCTGGCTAAGCGCCATCGTCCGCAGCTATGGCGGATTTGTCGTTACCCGTGCATCCACAGGTGTGGATGATTCTTCATATCCGGGTTTATACACCCTGATAGCTGATTATTTTGAACCGCAAGCTCGCAGCAAAGTTTTCGGATTACTGCAACTAAGCCAACCGATCGGCTATCTGCTAGGGATGATCCTGGCTTTGATGATTGCCCCTGGGTTGGGTTGGCGCAATATCTTTTTTATTACTGGAGGGTTAGGATTGCTGCTGGCGATCTTGATCCGATTTGGCGTCAAAGAAATGCCGCGGGGCAAATCAGAACCAGAATTTGCCGGTATGGAAGAAATTACGACATTTAAATTCTCTTGGGAACAGGCAAAGCAGGTATTCAAGAAGAAGACGATGTGGTTTGTCTTTCTACAAGGGTTTGCAGGGGTCTTCCCATGGAATGTGATTACCTACTTCTTTTTTGATTACCTGGCAAAAGAAAGGGGTTATGACGAAGGCGGCGTTCTGTTGACCATGGGACCGGTTGTTCTGATCCTGGCGTCCGGATACTTTGTTGGCGGATTGTTGGGTGACATGGCATTTAAACGCACCTCAAAAGGGCGTATCCTTGTCGCAGCTGCGGGTATTATTATCGGAGCCGTTTTCCTTTATTTTGCCATGAATACACCCGTTGAGGCACGCGGTACATTCTTCGTTTTCATGTCATTGACGGCACTTTTTATGCCTTTTGCTTCCCCCAATGTGATCTCTACTGTCTATGATATTATCGTTCCAGAGGTACGGTCGACCGCCCAATCAGTGGAATATTTTATCGAAAACAGCGGCGCTGCTTTTGCACCTGTATTGGCTGGAATCATCTCAGATGCTTTCAGCATGGGTGCCGCGATTTTATGGGTGAGTATTTCCGCCTGGGGTTTAGGTTTTCTATTTTTCTTTGGTGCCCTGTTCTTTATTGATGAGGATATTCGCGTACTCAGGGCAGAGATGAGGGATCGAGCAAAGAAAGAAAAGGTTCTCGATGTTCCTAAAATTTTTTGTAATTAAGATATTCAAACCTGGTGAGAAGCAGAAAGGTTAAAATTATAATTGGTAAGAGAGCACTTTTATGATCCATTGCCTCATTTTAGTGGAAAATAAGTAGCTTTACTCACAACAAATAAGGGGGTAATACATGCAAATCGATGAATTTGTGGGGATTTTTGACCAAATCGCTTGCATTTAAATAATTAATGGGCTATACTGTGTATATCTGTGGGTTAAAGTGGATGAAAGTGGAGCGCCGGTTCGCCGGCGTTCCGCGGTTAACCCGATAGGTAGAACAAATGTTCCTAGGTCAATACTATCATGCCGTCGATGAAAAAGGTCGTTTAACAATCCCGGCTGGATTTCGGGATGAATTTATCGATGGAGTTTATGTCACTCAGGGTTTTGACAGGAACCTTCGCTTACTCACTGAACCATCCTTTAAGGAAATGTCTGATAAGGTCGTTCGGTTGAGTGAGACAAATCCAAAGATTAGGAAGTTACGACGTTTGTTCTTCGCTACGGCGGGTCGAGTTGAATTGGACCGGTTAGGTCGGGTACTTATTCCACAATTTCTGCGCGATTTTGCTTGTTTGGAGAAAGAAGCCGTGATTGTCGGAGTGGGGAATTTTATCGAAATCTGGTCTCCAACTTCTTGGCAGGAACAACTGCAAGATATAAGCGATATCGAAGCAAACGCCTTTGAATTTATAGAACACGACCTTTAACCTTCAAACATTTTAATTTTTTAGGTTAAATGGCATAAATAGTTGGATCAACAGGTCTGGCGTTGCTTGTTGAAAGGTCCAGACGACTTAAAAAACAGGAAAAATATCGAGGGACGATCTTTCTTATTAATAATTTGTATTATGGCTCATAAACCTGTACTTTACCAAGAAATTATACATGCATTAAACCCTCGTGATGGTGGTTTATATGTGGACGGGACGGTTGGTTCTGGTGGTCATGCCTTGGGTATTCTCGAAGCAAGTTCCCCAGGCGGTGTTCTGTTGGGTTTAGATCTGGATCCAATAGCCTTATCCCTGGCAGGAGAACTTCTCTCTCCTTTTGCAGATCGTTTAATCCTGAAACAGGCATCCTATACCACCATGTCTCAGCAGATTGTGGATCTTGGTTGGTCTCAGGTGGATGGTGTACTCTTGGACCTTGGGGTCTCATCAATGCAACTGGATGATAAAGACCGAGGTTTCTCGTTCCTAGGAGAAGCTCCTCTGGATATGCGGTTTAATCCAGAGGGACTGGTCACAGCTGCGGACCTGATTAATGGACTTCCAGAAAAGGAGCTTGCGGATCTGATCTATCGTTATGGCGAGGAACGAAAATCACGACAGATCGCTAGAGTAATCGTGGAAAACCGTCCTCTCTATACCACTACAGAGCTGGCAGGTTTGATAAGCAGGGTTGTCAAGCGAGGAAAAGATGATATTCATCCCGCTACGCGAACTTTCCAGGCATTGCGGATCGTTACTAATGATGAGTTGCGGAACCTTGAAGCTGTCTTACCTCAAGCCGTGGAATCATTAACGCCTGGTGGTAGGCTGGCAGTAATTGCATTTCATTCTCTTGAGGACCGGATTGTCAAGGATTTCCTGCGTCGAGAGAGTCAGGATTGTATATGTCCCCCAAAACAGCCATTATGTACTTGCGGGCATAAGGCAACAATCCGTCAGGTTACCCGGCGACCAATCCGGCCGGAAGAAACAGAAATTACAATCAACCCACGTGCTCGGAGTTCTCGGTTGCGAATTGCTGAAAAAATATAGTCTGGCATAAGTCTTGCAAACTTATTATTACATCGAAATATCCGGCTTTACGTATGGTAGAGAATCATTGCCAATGGAGCAGACACGAAAAATTGATCATGCTTATGCTCAAAAACCCTGGCGGCGGCAACTCCAGCAGGTGGGGTTATTTTTAGCTTTCCTTGTGTTTCTTGTTTTGATCGCTGGCGTAAACCTGCGGGTAAATGCCGAGGCAGCGACAATTGGACGGCAGATCCAACAATCAAGGGTAACTATTGAAGAACTGGAGAATGAAATCATCAACCAACAAGCCTTAATCGCTGAGCTTACATCCACAACTGTAATGAACCAACGAGCCCAAGCCTTGGGTTTTCGCCAGGCGACCTCAGACGAAATCATCTACCTTGTCGTCGAGGGATATAACGGTCGTAGCCCGGCAGTGTTGGCGTCGGATGGTAAAGTATTCCTTCAGACATCTACCACCCAACTACCTCCAGAATATACACAAACCCTATTTGACCTCTTATTGGAGAACCTATCATTTGCTAAGTCGATTTTTGGAACGAATGCACCATGAATATAAAGCAGTCATTTTTATTAACGATCACAGGCGCAGTATTTACTTTAACTGCGGTATTGATACTGGGTCGTTTGGTGTATATCCAGACAGGACCACAGAAGGCACAATTAATTGAGTTTGCTGACCGATCTTCAGGAATTCCTGAAACATTAACTCCAGTCCGTGGAAAGATCTATGATCGCTGGGGGCATCTGCTCGCTGGGAATGAGACAGTGTACGAGGTTGGGGTTGACTTACAGGAACCGAATATTAACACCGAATCAATCGCCCTGGCAGTGAGCATGGTATTAGGAAAAGATATGCACGAGGTAAAGGCAATTCTGGACTCGGATGAAATGGATGATCTCGCATACTATCCTCTCGACCGCGAAGCAACAGCTGAACAGGCTGCCAAATTAGAGTCTATGAAAGAAGAAATGTCGGAAGACCCCTTCAACCAGGGAGTAAGTTCAGATGGTAAGTTCCACAGCCTTAATGGTTTGATGATTGAACCGCAATTTCGTCGTTATTATCCCGAGAGAGATCTTGCCGCCAATGTATTGGGATTTGTCAACAAAGAACCAAAAAGCGTCTATGGCGTAGAAGCCTATTTTGATGAATTGCTGTCGGGTGTACCAAAGCAATACTGGCGATCGTTCGATCCAAACCGGGCTGTCGATCAACCTCAAGCGACAGAAGGCTCCAGCCTTATCCTTACAATTGATCGCGAGATCCAATCAACCGTAGAAAATATCCTGGATAATGCTGTTGAGGCAAATGGTGCTTATGCAGGCACAATCGTGGTCATGCAGCCCGAAAGTGGCGAGATCCTGGCAATGGCCTCTAATCCTCGTATCGATATTAATGAGTTCTGGCGTCTAAATGAGGTTTTCGAAGAGAAACAGGCTTTTAATATGGCAATAAACACCTATGAACCTGGGTCTGTTTTCAAAGTGTTTACCATGGCTTCGGCTTTGGACAGTGGTGCAGTCAAACCTGAGACGACTTTCATTGATACAGGGGTAATCCAGGTTGGTGGTGTTCAGATCTATAACTGGAACCGGGGTGCCTGGGGACCTCAAACCATGTTGGGTTGTATGCAGCATTCATTAAATGTATGCCTGTCATGGGTTGCTACAGAAATGGGTGCCAGTACATTTTATTCCTATTTACAGTCATTTGGTTTTGGTCACCCGACCGGAATTGAATTGGATGTTGAATATTCAGGTCGGTTGAAACTTCCCGGAGATCCCGATTGGTATGAAGCAGACCTGGCGACCAACTCTTTTGGTCAGGGAATCTCTGTAACCCCGATTCAAATGTTGATGGGTGTCTCATCATTTGCAAATGACGGGTATATGGTCGTCCCTCGCATCGTTCATAGCGTGATTGACCGAGGGCGACAGTACAACACTTCTGTTCAGATAGCTGGTCAACCAATCACGGCTGAAACAGCAAAGACCCTCACCGACATGCTGGCGGTTTCCCTGGAAGAGGAGGCTTCGACAGCCCTTGTGGAAGGATTTCGAGTAGCTGGAAAGACAGGTACAGCGGAAATCCCAACGGAATATGGTTACACATCTGGTCAAACCAATGCTTCCTTTGTTGGATGGGGTCCAGTTGATGATCCCAAGTTTATCGTTTACATATGGCTGGAAAAACCAAGTAGTGCTATCTGGGGTTCTGTAGTAGCAGCCCCAGTTTTTAAAGAAATTGTTGAACGGTTGGTAGTCCTTATGGACCTGCCTCCTGATCTGGTTCGGAAGTCGATGAATTATCCTTAGGAATTTGCCAATGCTGGCTTTCACTGATCTGCTTAAAGGGCTCAAATATATTCGTCCTCCCGGGACGAATTTTGTGCTCTCAAATGCAACAATTGACTCCCGTCAATGTGTACCTGGCTCCTTGTTTATTGCTCTTCCGGGCGAAAATGTTGACGGGCACGATTTTGTCGTGGATGCCTTCAATCGCGGTGCCAGTCTTGCCATCGTTCATAAAGATCTTTCTATAGGTATACCCGTTTTTGACTTACGCAAGGAAGATCCCTGCCCGGAAGGATTTATGTGGCAGATTCCGTTCGTTATACGTGTTGAAAATAGCCTGCTAGCTTTACAGGAGATTGCTAAATATTGGCGGGAACAACACGTTTTGAATGTGATCGGTATTACAGGAAGCGTTGGTAAGTCGACAACCAAGGAAGTTGCTGCTGCTGTTCTGGAACAACGCTACCGTACTTTACGGAATCCAGGCAACCTTAATAATGAGATTGGATTACCACTGACCTTGTTACAACTTGAGACCAACCATAAATGTGCCGTTTTGGAAATGGGATTCTACGTTCCTGGCGAGATTAAATTCTTATGTGATATTGCCAAACCACAAATAGGTGTCATTACGAATATTGGTACGGTGCATGCTGAAAGAGCTGGTTCTCAAGAGGAAATTGTTCGTGGCAAAGCGGAACTGGTTGAGTCTCTTCCCGCCGATGGTGTGGTGATCCTTAATTACGACGATCCCTTGGTCCGAGGCATGGCAAAAAAAGCCCAGGCGAGAGTTTTTTATTATGGGTTAGATGAAAGGGCTGATTTGTGGGCTGATCAGGTCAATGGACTAGGGCTGGAGGGCATCAGCTTTCGCCTTCATTACCGAAATGAAATCTTGCATTTAAAGGTGCCGTTGATTGGACGACATTCTGTTCATACTGCATTACGTGCGGCAGCGATTGGCCTTGCGCTTAACCTAACCTGGCAAGAAATCGTCAATGGGCTTCGATCGGGTCATACCCAGCTTCGCCTTGTTGCTGTTAAAGGAAGGAATGGCGCCCTCCTTCTTGATGATACCTATAATGCCTCACCTCAATCTACCCTGGCAGCTCTCAATTTATTGGATGAAATGACAGGCCATAAAATTGCGGTTTTGGGTGATATGCTGGAACTTGGTCGTTATGAAGAAATTGGGCATCAAATGGTCGGTGTGAGAGCAGCACAGGTAGCGGATGAGATTGTGACCGTTGGCGAAAGGGCACACATGATCGCAAAAGCTGCCCGTAGTTCCCGATTCTCAAAAATCGTAATCACGGAATTTAAGGAAAGCGATCAGGTGGTTGAATTCTTGAGAGATCGTTTAACTATGAACGATGTCGTGCTGGTAAAAGGATCAAGAGGCATGAGAATGGATACCATCGTTGCCGCCTTGGAGGAACGTGAATGACCCAAACCTCGATGGCCCTTGCCCTGGCAGGGTTTAGCTTTGTAATTACAGCGATTTGGGGAAATCCATTCTTGCGGATTTTGCTTCACCTGAATATTGGAGAAACTATCCGCCTGGATGGACCTGAACGTCACTTTTCGAAACTTGGGACACCCACCATGGGAGGGCTCTTATTTATTGCTCCGGTGGCATTAATTACGATCTTATTAAGTGCAGCTTCCTATATTGGAACCACACAAATCCTTGGTCGTTCCGTTTTGGTTCCCCTGAGTGTGATGGTTTCCTTTGCCTTGTTGGGTAGTATTGATGATTGGATGGGCTTGAGAGGACATGGCGAGATAAGAGGCATGCGGCCAAGACTTAAATTTACAATTCAATGGGTGATAGCACTTGTTACTGCCTTTGGTCTTTATCATCTTCTGGATGCCCCCCAATTATTCCTCCCAGGGTTTGATATTGAATTCAGGATTGGAATTTGGTATATCCCAATCGCTGCCTTTATCATTGTTTCGATGTCTAACGCTGTGAACCTGACGGATGGTCTTGATGGGCTGGCGGGTTTGATTACTGCTACAGCGTTTACTGCCTATGGGGGTATTGCTTTATTGCAAGGACAGATTTTCTTAGCACGCTTTTGCTTCACGGTTGTTGGAGCATTGTTTGGTTTTTTGTGGTTCAACGTATATCCAGCACAGTTAATCATGGGTGATACAGGTTCCCTGGCTCTTGGAGCAACCCTGGGTGTTGTGGCGTTGATGACAGGGCAATGGGTCTTACTACCTGTTATCGCCATTATTCCCGTCTGCACTACGTTGAGCGTGATTATTCAAGTTGGTTATTTCAAACTCACCAAGCGGTTGTTTGGCGAAGGCCGTAGGGTATTTAAGATGGCTCCGCTTCACCACCATTTTGAATTACTGGGGTGGAGTGAAACCCAGGTTGTGCAACGATTTTGGTTGATAAGTTTGCTTACTGCCATGATGGGAGTAGCGTTATCGGTGACCTAAGAAGATGAGAGATTGGCATTCTAAACGAGTTTTGATTATTGGAGCTGGGCGTCAGGGGTTGGCATTGGCGCGCTATCTATCCCTACAGGGGGCAGATGTCTTGATTACGGATCACCGAACAGCCGATGAACTTGAGCAGGAACTTACCAGGTTGTCTGATATTAAAATTACCTTCGCCTTGGGAAGCCATCCTATTGAATTATTGGATGACTGTGACCTGGTATGTCCATCAGGTGGCGTACCATTGACACTGCCCCTGGTTGTTGAAGCTAAGGCTCGTGGTATTCCACTGTCAAATGATTCACAAATATTTTTAGAAGCTGTGCCTTGCCCTGTCATAGGAGTAACCGGCTCTTCAGGGAAAACGACTACTACCACCTTGTTAGGCCGAATAGTTAAGGCGGGGTTAGGTTCTGAACGGGCATGGGTCGGAGGCAATATTGGCAATCCTTTGATCTCGGATGTAGATAAGATGAAATCGGACCATCTTGCTGTCATGGAACTCTCCAGTTTCCAATTGGAAATTATGACCAAAGCACCTCAGGTGGCTGGTGTGCTGAACCTGACACCCAACCATCTGGACCGACATTTAACTATGGATGCTTATATCAAGGCGAAAAATCGAATCCTTCAATATCAAAAGACAGGAGACCTGGCAGTTTTAAACAGAGATGATCCTGGGGCTTGGGGTTTACGGGATCTTGTCAAGGGAGAGCTTATTTCGTTTGGCAGGCACAAACCAGAAAGACATCAGCCGGGGATTTTTGTTCAGGACGAAGCAATAGCTTATTGGAATGGTTCTTCAACAGAACGCATGTTGCCAAGGAATTTAATTTCCCTACGAGGCGAACACAACCTTGATAATGTACTTGCCGCTTGTGCCTTGGCGGTTGCTGCTGATCTTCCTGTTGAGGCTATCGTAGCTGGTATCGAAGGTTTCACTGGTGTTGAACACCGCCTGGAGTTCGTGCGTGAGTGGGGTGGGGCAACCTGGTTTAACGATTCAATCGCAACTGCCCCTGAACGAGCTATCGCTGCTATAAAATCATTTACTCTACCACTTGTCTTATTAGCGGGTGGTAGAGATAAGGATTTACCATGGTCTGATTTTTCTAGTTGGGTCCACAAGCGTGTTGACCATCTCATCTTATTTGGTGAATCAAAAGAAACCATTCTAAGCGCAATCGGACCCGTAAGACCAGGCTACAGGCCTTTCACAATTGATTCCTGCAATAAATTATCGGATGCACTTCGCGTCGCGACAGAAATTGTAGAACCAGGTGATGTAGTTCTATTGTCCCCAGGTGGGACCAGCTTTGACGAGTTCCAAGATTTTTCAGAACGAGGAGAATTTTTTAAAGAATGGGTCAACAATCTTACCTAAACAAGTGGCTTGATTCAAAACCTGAGAGTGCCAAATCGTCCCCATTAATGGTGAGGTTGGGGATTGATCTCCCATTGTTTTTGGTAACTATTACCCTGCTGGTCTTTGGCATGATCATGGTTTATTCCGCTAGTTATGGTCCTTCCTTCTTGCATTCAGGTGGTACATCATCAAGCCAGATGTTTACTCGCCAATTTATGTGGCTTGGGGTCGGGTTGTTAATGATGGTATTGTTCCTTATCTTTGATTACCGCAGATGGCAGCGTTTTGCCATTTTTGGGATGGTGATAACGATAATCTTGCTTTTTGGGGTTTTGTTCTTTGGAGAAACCTCGGAAGGTTATACCAGGAACTTTCTTGGCGGTTCTTATCAACCATCTGAAATGGCCAAGTTGATGACAGTTATTTACCTGGCGGTTTGGATGCATTCCAAGCGTGATCTATTGAGTGATTTCCATTTTGGTCTGCTCCCTCTATCCGCGATCTTAGGGATTGTAGGGGCTCTGATCTTAAAACAGCCCGATTTAAGCGCGGCAGTGACGGTTATCCTCATGGGAGCAGTGCTGTTTTTCATAGCCGGTGGGGATTTGAAGCAGTTATTAATTTTCATTGGACTAGCTCTGCTTGTCGGATTCATCGTCATCAAAGTTAGTTCATATGGGAGTGACCGTATCAGCAGCTACATCCCTGGCTTGAAAGATCCCATGGCATCCTCAGTTCACGTCCAAAGAGCCTTGTCCGCTTTTGCCCATGGAGGATGGTTTGGGGTTGGCCTGGGCAAAGGGAGCATAAAATTAACCATCCTCCCGTTCCCCCAAACTGACAGTATCTTTGCCGTGGTTGGAGAGGAGTTTGGTGTAATGGGTGCAGCGGCTGTTGTTATTTTGTTTTGTTTATTTTTATGGCGTGGCTTGTTAATTGCCAATCGGGCACCAGATAATCTGGGTACTTTGCTGGCTTCCGGAATAACGATCTGGATTTCTTTAGAAGCTTTTGTGAATATGTTGGCACTCACTGGATTATTGCCTTTTGCTGGAAATGTATTGCCGTTTTTCAGTGTAGGCGGCTCTAGTCTGGTGTTTTCGCTGGTAGGTGTTGGGATCCTGTTAAATATTTCTCGCCTATCAGACCCCAAAAATCAGGATGATGATCGGAGGACCTATCGTGCGGTTGTTGATCTGCGCGGGCGGAACGGGCGGAAGCGTGTATCCCGCTCTAGCCGTTCATGATTATCTAAAGGATGATCTAGTGCCTGTTCAAACCCTTTGGGTTGGCCGTTCTGGTGGTATGGAGGCTGAATTGGTGACCAAGGCTGGGATAGATTTTAAAGCCATACCGTCTGCAGGTGTGCATGGTGTTGGCTTACGTCGATTACCAGGCAATGTGGTTCAAATCCTGCGCGGCATGATATCAGCTCATAATGTATTACAGCAGTTCGAACCAGATGTACTCTTTTTTACTGGTGGTTATGTTGCTGTACCAATGGCAGTCGCTGGGTTTCGTATACCAACAGTCCTTTACATTCCTGATATAGAACCAGGACTCGCCCTTAAATTTCTAGCCAAATATGCCGATCGAATCGCTTTGACAGCAGAAGAATCGAAGCACTATTTCTCAAGAAGAAAGGAAATGGTTATTACAGGATATCCTGTCCGGAAGGAATTATCCTCCTGGTCTTTGGAAGATGCTTACCGATTTTTTGGATTTTCTCCAGAGTTTCCATCATTGTTGGTGACAGGAGGTAGTTTGGGATCTTTAACCATCAATAAGGCGTTAGTTGATGTATTGCCTGATTTACTGCAAGAAATGCAGATCGTTCACATTACAGGTCAATTAACCTGGCCTCAATTTGCTGAGGTAAAAGCGAATTTACCGACGACTCTGACTAGCCGCTATCAGAGTTATCCGTATTTACATAATGAGATGGGTGCTGCTTTTCGAATTGCTGATCTTGTGCTTTCTAGAGCCGGTGCTTCAAGCATCGGTGAATACCCTCATTTTGGCATCCCAGCGATTCTTGTGCCGTATCCCCATGCCTGGCGGTATCAGAAAGTCAATGCTGATTATTTAACCCGTAATAGCGCTGCCATTGTACTCAATGATGTTGACCTTCCCTCTAAATTATTTTCCACTGTTACAAGTATCATTCGGGAACCGGAACGACTTCAGGAAATGAAAACAGCAATGAAGCGCCTCGAGTGTCGGAATGCTGCCGAGGCGATTGCAAACCAGATCTCAAAGGCTGCAGCTTTAGGAAACTCGGTGAGGAACTAGACATGGTCAGTCTCTTAGTGGTTTTCTATATTTTCGTGATCTTGTTTTCCATTATCGGAGTGATTCGCGGTTGGGCACAGGAGCTGATCGTTACATTTAGTGTCATCCTGGCATTCTTCTTGATTAATGTACTCGAAGAATATGTTCTGGAGAATTATGTCTCTGAAGTATTTATTCAAAAGCCTGTTCGGCAATTCTGGATGCGGTCCGCCGTGATTGTCCTCCTGGTTTTTTTTGGATACCAGACACCGAGGATTTCTCGGTTTGCTGCTGTTATGCGTAAAGACAAAATCTCTGACAGTTTTCTAGGTTTCTTTCTTGGTGGCATCAACGGATACCTGATTACTGGCACAATCTGGTATTACCTGGCTTCCGCGGGATATCCATCAGAATACTTTATTGATCCAAAAACATTGCTCAATGTTGATCAATTGAGTGTTGCAGCTCAGGCCTCCGTTGATTTCTTGACGAAGCTTCCCCCTGCCTGGTTAGGGACCGCTCCAGGTATTTATATTGCGGTGGGTCTGGCGTTCTTATTTGTGATGGTGGTATTTATCTGATGAAACACATTCACCTGATCGGGATTGGTGGCACCGGTTTATCTGCAATCGCCAGGGTTCTCTTAGAGAGAGGGTATTCGGTTAGTGGTTCTGATTTGCATTATACAACCCTTGCCGAGTCCCTCGCTTCTGATGGGGCAACTATTTATATCGGTCACCAGCCTGATCATGTCAATGGCGCTGAGATTGTGATACGGTCATCAGCAGTGCCGGACGAAAATATTGAAGTTCAGGCGGCGCTCTCCAGAGGGATTAAAGTGGTCAAACGGGCTGATTTCCTTGCTGAATTAATGAAAGGGAAAACAGTAATTGCTGTCGCTGGTACTCACGGGAAAACATCCACAACCGCTATGATCTCCTGGATGTTTACCAAACTCGGTTTAGATCCATCCTTTATTCTTGGAGGTGTGATCTCTAAATTAGGTACAAATGCCAGGGCAGGAAGCGGTGCAATTTTTGTTATTGAGGCAGACGAATACGATCGTATGTTCCTGGGATTGAATCCGAAGATTGCGGTGATCACTAACATTGAACACGATCATCCAGATTGCTATCTTACTGAAAAGGATTATCTGGAAGCTTTTCGATCCTTTGCAGGCAGGTTGACATCAGATGGTATTTTGATACTCTGTGGGGATGATCCTCAAGCGGTGGAACTCCTTCCTATGGGTATTGAACAGGGTAACAAGACAGTAACCTATGGTTATCATGATCCAGCAAATGACTACCTTATTTCCCTTATCAATCAGAACCCTGAACGGAGTGGGTATCGATTCCAATTATGCTACCAGGGTCGAATCCAGGTATCGGCAGAATTAAAAGTACCTGGTATTCATAATGTGTTCAATGCCTGTGCTGCCCTGGTTGTAGCAGACCAGCTGGGTCTTCCTTTATCGGAAGCAGCTCATGCTTTATCCAGCTACAGAGGTACTGAACGGCGTTTCGAAGTCATTGGCAACAGCGGTGGAGTAACGGTAATCAGTGATTATGCTCACCACCCTACGGAAATCCGAGCGACCCTTTCAACCGCTCGATCATGTTTCCCGGACAGCGAAATATGGGCTGTATGGCAGCCGCATACTTATTCGCGAACCAGGCTGCTGTTTGATGCCTTTATCAGGTCTTTTGATAATGCGGATCATGTTCTTGTGACCGAGATTTACGCAGCTAGAGAACCTGTTGAGAACGCTTATTTAGCTAACCAGTTTGTTGATGCCTTGAACCATCCACATGTTGTGTTTACTCCCAGAGTTGAAGATGCTGCTGCCTACCTCGAAGAGAACCTACAACCTGGCGATGTATTAATCGTTTTATCCGCTGGTGATGCAGATCGAATTTGTACCCAAATCCTGGAAGTTTTTGGGTGATTCGAGAAGGAAGTTGAGAATGAATAAACCTGGAAGGAAATATAAGGTCGAAAAGCATTTTGATCCATCTATCCAGTCTCAGCCTATCGATCAGGTTCTTATCAAATCTGACGAAAAGAAAGATAACCAGATGTATCAGCCAATGCAATTTTATACAAAGGACACCATTATTAACTTAATTGCCCATATTAAGAGTCTATAAAGACTGAAACGGATATACATGGTTTTTAAGACAAAAATGACCAGGATTACACAGCCTAAATGGGATAAGCTGGTTGCTACCTTCGGAGAAGATTTGCAGAGAGATGTTCCGTTGGCACCCTATACAGCAGCTCGCGTGGGAGGGTCAGCAGACGGTTTAATTGAGGTTGACTCAGCACCCAAGTTAGAGAAAACCGCCCTCATCTTATGGAACCTTGATGTTCCTTTCATTGTGCTGGGGGGTGGATCGAATGTTCTGGTCAGTGATGCCGGAGTCCGGGAAATCGTTATTCTCAACCGTGCTAGAAGTATTGAGATTAATGAGATGGCTCATACTGTGTGGGCTGAATCTGGAGCAAGTTTTGGAACTTTGGCTCGAAAAATTTCCGCTCGGGGGTTCAGCGGTTTCGAATGGGCGGCTGGAATCCCTGGAACGGTTGGAGGTGCGGTCTATGGGAATGCAGGTGCACATGGATCGGAAGTGAGTGATAACTTCATCATGGCAAAAATCTTGCATCCATTGGAAGGGAACCAGCAATGGACTTTTTCCCAAATGGATTTCACTTACCGCTCAAGTGCTCTGAAACGGGAGGATGAAAAATTTGTTATCTTATCCGCCTGTTTTAAGTTTGAGGTCAGTACTGTTCCTGCCGCCCGGAAGCTGATGAAAGAATACTCGAGCCAGAGAAGGATGACTCAGCCTCCCGGGGCGAGTATGGGATCTATGTTCAAGAACCCTCCAGGAGATTTTGCTGGACGTCTCATTGAGGGTGCAGGGCTGAAAGGTACTCAAATCGGTGAGGCTGTGATCAGTCCGATTCATGCAAATTTCTTTATTAACAAAGGCGGAAGTCGGGCAGTAGATATCCATTCATTGATTAGACTTGCTAAACAATCCGTCGAGGACCAGTTTGGTATCAAATTAGATTTAGAGATTGAATTGATTGGAGATTGGGAAGCAGATAATGTCTGACAGAAAACTGCGTGTTGGGGTGATTTTTGGAGGTCGTTCAGGAGAGCATGAGGTATCCCTCATGTCTGCCCGTTCGGTGTTGGATGCACTCGACCCCAATAAATATAACATCACCCAAATCGGCATCACTCATGATGGTCTTTGGCTGACAAATGGTGATGTAATCGGAGCTTTTGAGAAAGGGCAATTTAATTCCCTCGAAGCAGTGACGATTTTCCCGGACCCAACTCGTAAAGGTCTATATAGGTTAAGGATGGAAGTAGAGAAAGAGGTTATCGAACCGCTTGGCGATTTTGATGTGTTTTTCCCTGTTCTTCATGGCTCTTTTGGCGAGGATGGGACCATTCAAGGATTATTTGAATTGGCAGGCGTAGCTTATGTAGGGGCGGGTGTGCTGGGTTCCTCTTTAGGTATGGATAAAGGTATCTTCAAAGATGTCATGCGCGCTAATCAGATCCCCGTCGTAGAAGGTGAGATCGTCCTCCGGACAGAGATTTCGACGGAAGTGGATGATATCATCATGCGGTCGGAGCGCATTGCACCATACCCTCTGTTCACCAAACCTGTAAATATGGGCTCTTCAGTTGGGGTTACAAAGTGCAGGAACAGGTCGGATTTAATGGAAGGCTTGATGGAAGCAGCTCGATTTGATCGGCGAATTTTAGTCGAACGTGGCATCAATGCACGGGAAATTGAGATCAGTGTGTTGGGGAACAGTGATCCAAAAGCCTCAGTACCTGGAGAAATATTGCCCGCTGCAGAATACTATTCCTATGATGCCAAATACCATGATGAACGATCAGAACTCGTGATTCCCGCTGATCTTCCTACCATTTTGTCAGACAAAATGAGGGCAGTGGCTGTCAAGGCGTATAAAGCAATAGATTGTGCAGGTATGGCAAGAGTAGATTTTTTGCTTGATAAGGAAAGTGATGTATTTTATCTGAACGAATTGAATACTATCCCTGGTTTTACAAGGATTAGTATGTATCCCAAACTTTGGGATGCTACCGGTTTAACCTATCCACAGCTGGTCGACCGGCTAATTGATCTTGCTTTGGAAAGAAGAGCTGAACGCGATAAGACCGAATGGCGTTACCAGCATTTGGAATAAAAAAATGGCAAAGCGTAAAGTGAACAGCAGTCGGGCAGATGAGGATCGAAGAAATCATCATCAGCAGATTCGAAAGTCATCCAAAAAGGATGTCGATCGATACGATGCTCCTGAGCATAGGATGCCGCCAGTAATGGCGCGAACCAGTTATGACACTAGAAGTCTTTCCGGGAAAAAAACAAAGAAGACCCCGCTTAAGCGCCGGTTTGATATCTCCCTTTCAAAAGCTGGTTCTCAGGGCGTTGAAATGCGGTTGCCTTCTGTCCCTATTGTACATCCGGGATGGCGAGTGCTGTCTTTCTTGATTTTAGTTTGTGGCCTTCTCTTGTTGAATTATTTACTGACCTCTCCTGTTTTTAAAGTGAAATCAATCCAGGTGGAAGGTGTCTTGCGTTTGAGTGTTGAGGAGATCACCCGTACCCTTGGAGTAAGAAATAAGACAATTTTTTTGCTTAATCCTTTACAGATGGAAGAGAAATTAACGGAAGCATACATAGAGTTAACCAATGTATCTGTTAAGATTACCTTGCCAGCTCAGATTATGGTCCGAGTGAATGAGAGAGTACCGATGGTTGCCTGGGTAATGGATAATGAAACCCTTTGGATAGATGGCAATGGTTTTATATTTCCACCTCGAGGGGAAGCGGAAAAACTTGTGTCGATTATTGCTGATGCTCCCCCTCCAATGACAATATTGAATCAACCTATAGAGCAAACGGACACAGTTGGCGATGAGGAACTACAATCATTTATGCCTCAGGTATACATAAATGCTATCTTTATTTTAAAAAAACAGGCACCTGAAGGGACAACTTTGATTTATGATGCAAGCCATGGTTTTGGTTGGACTGATCCAGGAGGTTGGCAGGTTTTCTTTGGAACAGAAATAAATGATATCGATTCAAAACTTAATGTATATTATGCAGTGGTTGATAAATTGGAAGGAGAGGGCATCACACCAAGTATTGTTAGTGTTGCGTTTTTACACGCACCCTATTACCGTTAGGTCCATTATTGGATCGTGAGCCCTGATTCAAAGAATATGAATGAAATCGATGCACCAATAATCGTAGGTATAGATGTAGGCACAACGAAGATATGCACACTGATTGCGCGTGTGGAGGTCGATGGACAGATTAGGATTCTTGGTGTCGGTATTGAACCTTCCAAGGGTCTTAATAAAGGCATTATTGTTGACCTCAGCGCTGCTTCCCAGGCAATTGGGAGATCGATTGAAAAAGCAGAACGGACTTCTGGTTTGGAGATTGATTCTGCCTTAGTCAGCATGGCAGGATCCCATGTCGAAGCCATAAACAGCAAGGGGGTGGTCGGTATTTCTGGAAGGACAGTTGGTGAAGATGATGTTATCCGTGCCTTGGATGCGGCAAGGGCTGTATCCATCCCTCATAATCGAGAAGTTATCCATGTCATCCAGCGAGGTTTCACCCTCGATGGGCAAGAAGGGATTCGCAAACCGATTGGTATGCATGGTTACCGGTTAGAGGTCGAAGCCCATATTATCACTGCTTCAGCTCCATCCGTTGATAATTTGCGTCAGGCTGTAAATTCTGCTGGAGCTCATGTCAGCCAGTTTGTCCTCAATCCATTAGCATCTGCTGAAGTGGTTCTCACCGATACGGAACGCGAAATGGGGGTTGTGGTTTGCGATATAGGCGGAGGGACCAGCGATATGGCAGTTTATATTAATGGGGATGTATGGCATACTTCTGTGCTAGGGGTGGGGGGAAATCATGTAACCTCAGATATTGCCCACGGTCTGCGACTGCCTATTCCCCAAGCAGAAGAGACTAAAATCCAGCATGGGTATGCATCGCAAGACCAGATAGGGGAGGAAGAATATTTCCTCATGCGACCGTTTGGCGGAGAGGGATCTGTGCAGGTAAGTCGTAGCGATTTAGCTTTGATTATCGAAGCCAGGATTGAAGAGATATTTAGTTTACTGCTCCAAGAGATCAAACGTTCCGGATATGATGGCTTACTTCCAGCTGGTATGGTTCTCACCGGTGGTGTTAGTGCGCTGCCGGGTATCCGGAAAATCGCCAATCAGGTTATGGGAATGCCAGTGAAGATTGCTCAACCTGAAGGTTTGTTTGGGATGGTAGATCAGCTCTACTCCCCAGCCTTTTCAACAAGTGTAGGTTTATTGCGTTGGGCGACATTAATGCGGGAACTCCCCGCTGTGCGAAAATCCCGCTCATCAAGAAGATATGGAGGTGAAGATATATTTATCAGACTAAGAGAGATCTTGAGAAGATTATTGCCCTGAGATTACGACATACAACAAAAAATTGTGTTGTTTGGTAGAATCGGAAAATTTGTCCTGTATTAGGATGATTAATTTGAAGGTAAACGAGTAGGTTGATAGCGTAAAAACGTATTGAGGAGGAAGGAATCATGCTGCCAAAGAATAATCCAGAATCATTTGCATGTATTAAAGTTGTTGGAGACGGGGGGGGGGGCTGCAATACCGAATATAGTATGAAAGCCGAGGGGTTAGACGGTGTTTATTTTAACGCAGTTA
>CAZTJD010000025.1:0-4621 GCA_964613985.1 uncultured Anaerolineales bacterium | reverse complement strand
CCCCCCCCCCCCCCCCCCCCCCCCCGCAATGCAGTAGATCGTATGATCGCAGAAGGTTTACAGGGTGTTGATTTTATCGCTGTGAACACAGATGCCCAGGCATTGATGCTTTCCAAAGCAGAAACCCGGGTTCGGATTGGTGATAAATTAACTCGTGGTTTGGGATCCGGTGGTGATCCTGAGGTCGGTAGAAAAGCCGCTGAGGAGACTGCTGAGGACTTGTATAATGTTCTGAAAGGTGCCGATATGGTCTTTGTAACTGCCGGAATTGGTGGCGGAACTGGAACAGGTGCATCTCCGGTTGTCTCTCAGATCTCGAAAGAAATCGGCGCATTGACCATTGGAGTGGTTACTCGACCGTTCAGCTTCGAAGGTGCGAAACGGCTAAAGGCTGCTGAAGTGGGTATTTCCAACCTAAAAGAACAGGCAGACACTTTGATTGTAATTCCGAATGATCGATTGCTTCAGATTGTAGACAAGCGAGCCAGTCTGCAGGAAGCTTTTAGAGTAGCTGACGATGTGCTAAGACAAGGTATTCAGGGGATTTCTGAGTTGATTACAATACCCGGATTAATTAATCTCGACTTTGCTGATGTCCGCACGATCATGTCTGAAGGTGGTGCAGCGTTGATGGCTGTAGGGTTTGCATCAGGAGATGATCGCGCTCGGGATGCTGCTGAACAGGCAATTTCTAGTGAACTCCTGGACATTACCATTGACGGTGCCCGAGGCATCCTTTTCAATGTTACAGGAGGCACTGATTTGACTTTGTTTGAAGTCAACCAGGCTGCTGCGATCATTAAAGAAACTGCTCATCCAGACGTTAATTTAATTTTTGGTGCTGTGATTGATCCTAATATGGGGGATGAGATTCGGGTCACAGTTATCGCCACAGGTTTTGAACGCACCGGAATGCCGCGCAACATTATGGATCAGGGTCATGGGCGACGGAGTACGGCCACTCAGGAGCAGATCAAGGAGCAAAGTAAAGAATTTCAGCCGAGGATCTTGAATACGGAGGATTTAGATATACCTACGTTCCTTCGTAATCGTGTTCGTTAACTTTTCGAAGTGCGGAAATATTTTGTAATGACGAGTAATCGCCTGCTACTCGCTGATTTTAAATATCTTTGAGGCTTAAGAAAGTGATGGACCTCCTCCCTACACTGTCTTAACCCTTGCATTACCCTGCCGCGCCCCGCTGTTGCCTTCCGGCGGGGCGCTAGGATTTTAGTTGTAGACAATTTCTTAAAATATTCAAAACAGACGAATATATTAAGGTAAACTACAGCTCATACTACTTGCTTTCTTCGTACTAGCGTGCTAAAATGCATCCATTACAACCACCATAGATTGGGTATTGAGAGGGTCTACCCCTAAATATGGGGGATGTAAATACCGGGGTAGCTTAAAGTATCATACCGTCGACCTCGAGTTTTGTTTCAACCCAGCTTTGGTTTTTTGAGACTTAATTAATCGATAGGAGCAGTCATGCGCTGTCCGTATTGTCAGAATGATCGTTCAAGGGTTGTCGATACCACCCATGATACTAGAGGGGGAATCCGGCGCAGAAGGGAATGTCTTTCTTGCAAGAACCGATTCAGTACATATGAACGTCCTATTTTAGCAACACCACTGCTAATAAAGCAAGATAACACCCGTGAAGAATTTGACCGGGAGAAATTATTAAAAGGAATCAGGATCGCTTGTGCAAAACGCCCCGTTTCTGCAGCGGATATTGAACGGCTTGTTGGAGAAATCGAAGCAGCCTTACAAAGCATGGGACGAAACGAAGTATCTTCCAGGGTTGTTGGGGATATGGTAATTGCAGGATTAAAAAAATTGGATTTGATTGCTTATATAAGGTATGTAATTGTTTATCTTGGTTTAGATGACCTGTCATCCATACGCACGGAAATTGATCGACTACTGGATAACTAATTTTTACATCGAACAACTAAATCAAAATTTATGACTTTTACTGGATGAATTCTTATTTGGTATTGATTGGAGACTTCTCATGAAACACACCACCGAAGCGAACAGAAAAAAAAGCAGACTCCTTCCGACCCCTCCCATCCCTGAGGGTGTTCGGAAAGTTGAATTAACAGATAATGCTCGTTCGGTATTTTTGCGACGTTATATCCGTCGCGGTAAAGATGGTCAGCCAGTTGAGACGGTTGAAGAAACCTTCTGGCGAGTGAGTTATCACGTCGCAAAGGTTGAAGAACAATGGAATGAAGATGTGCTGAGTGTTTCTAAAGCGTTTTATGATCTCTTATCAAGTAAAAGATTCTTCCCTAACTCCCCAACGTTTACCGGCGCTGGAACGCCACTTGGTCAACTTGCCGCCTGTTTCGTGTTGCCTCTCAGCGACGATATGGGTCGTTTGGATGATGGGATTTTTCAGAGTTTACGAGATGCCGCCCTAATCCAACAGACAGGAGGTGGAAATGGTTTTTCATTCTCCCGCTTGCGGCCGAAAGGAACTCTGGTAAGATCGTCAGCTGGACAGGCAACAGGCCCAGTAGGGTTTTTACGAGTTTATGATATTGCTTTTGGAGAGGTAGCACAGGGTGGCACTCGAAGGGGGGCGAATATGGCAGTCCTCCGTGTGGACCACCCAGATATTGAAGATTTTATCCAATGCAAAACAGATGAGAATGCAATCACGAATTTTAACATCTCTGTTGGGATTACGGATGCTTTCATGCAGGCAGTTGAAGATGACGAGTTGTGGGAATTACGATTTCCAGATGTGGATTCACCTAAGTATCGTGGTTTTCAAGGAACAGTAGAACAAGCCGAAGCCGCAGGGATCCCGATAAAGGTATATAAAAGGGTACGTGCTCAGGATTTGTTCATCAAGATTGTTAAGCAGGCTCACCACAATGGCGAACCGGGTGTTCTTTACTTGGACACAGCCAACCGGAGTAACCCTGTACCTCACTTATATACCCTGGAAGCCACCAATCCTTGCGGTGAGCAATGGCTTGGACCTTATGAGAACTGCTGTTTGGGATCAATGAATCTGGCTCAATATCCAGATCGAAATGGCACAGTGGATTGGTCAGGATTGCAGAAAGACGTTGAATTAGCCACGCGTTTTCTTGATGATGTTGTGGATGCTAACGGCTATGTAGACCATGTCCCGCAACTAAAAGCTTCAGCACTCAATGCACGGCGAATTGGGCTGGGTATTATGGGGTTGGCGGATTTGATGTACCATGTAGGCATTACTTATGGGTCTGAGGCAGGTCAGGAGTTCGCCGCTCAAGTGATGGAATTCATCCGCTATCATACGATGCAGACAAGCATCAAGCTTGCAAAAGCTCGTGGCGCCTTTCCGGCAATCAAAGGAAGCATCTACGACCCCCAAGCCCTATGTTGGGAACCACCGCTTCCGCTGAAACCCTACCAACGAGATTGGAATCGACCGCAAATTAGCTGGGCGGAAGTCGTGTACGGAATTCAACAACACGGTATCCGGAATGCTGCTCAAACAACGGTAGCACCTACAGGGACAATCGCGACAGTAGCAGGTTGTGAAGGATATGGTTGTGAGCCGGTATTTGCCCTGGCATATATTCGTCATGTCAATGACAACGGTAAGGATTTACAGCTTCAATATATCAGCCCTTCTTTTGATCGCGCATTGGAACAATCCGGCATCGACGAAGTTACTCACCAGGCAATTATTGAGAAGGTCCTCGATGATGGTTCCTGTCAATATATTGCAGAAGTCCCTGAAAATATTCGCGACGTTTTCGTAATATCTCAGGATATTACTGCCGAAGAACAGGTACGAATGCAGGCTGCTTTACAAGCATTTGTCGACAATAGTCTTTCAAAAACAATCAACTTTCCAGAAAATGCTCTGGAAGATGATATCGCGACTGCATATAAACTAGCCTGGGAATTGGGCTGCAAGGGAATAACGGTTTATGTTACTGGTTCACGTCAGAACGTCGTGCTGGAGACCCAGGCTACATTCCAACAGAAAGAAGGAACTGGCGAAGATGTTGGCAGTCGGGAAGTGGGATGGACCCTTTGGTATGAGGACAAGAAACCTCGTCCGCGACGCTTGCAAGGCTATACCTATAAGATCAATACACCTTTAGGAAAGACCTTTGTCACTATCAACGAAAACGGTGGCAGGCACCCCTTTGAGATCTTCATCAGTACAGCAAAAGCTGGGTCTGATACTGCCGCTGTCTCGGAAGCAATTGGTCGCTTGTGTTCTTACATCTTACGTTTGGCATCCCCGGTATCCCCACGAGAAAGACTGAACGAGATCATTCGCCAGCTCTCGGGGATTGGTGGTGGGCGTCCGCTGGGTTTTGGTCCAAATCGAGTCCGCTCACTGCCAGATGGCGTTGCTCAAGCAATTCGCGAATACCTGGATGATACGCAAGATGAAGAGTTTGAACATGAGAACGGGGTAAGTTTTGAATCGAGAGCAGAATTTCACTCATCAATGGACCAAGCGACATCCAAGATAGGTGACCTGTGCCCTGAATGTGGTCAGGCAGCTTTGGTCAATGAGGAAGGTTGCCGCAAATGTTATGCTTGTGGATTTAGTGAATGTTGATCCTTCATTGTTGCTTTTTTTTCTTCTTTT
>CAZTJD010000024.1:0-36618 GCA_964613985.1 uncultured Anaerolineales bacterium | reverse complement strand
TTATTGGTATCGAGCTTGATCAAGGCGAAGAACTGCTTACTCTAGAGGTTGATACAATTATTGGTACCGTGAGTCAATTTTCTGATCTTTGTTTCCTGGATCCGAAGTTTGATGATCTACAGAGTGACAAAACCTCTTTCGCCAGTGAAATCCCTGGGATTTTTGTTGTTGGTGGAAGGAAAACTGGGGCAAGCTATATCATCAATGCAGTAGCTCTAGGGCATCAGGTTGCAAATTCGATTCATCATTATTTACAAAACATCCCCTTGCCTTCAGAAAGCTTAAACCAACCCACCGTTGTAAAATTCACAAAAGAGGAAATTGCTAAACAAGTTCAAGAAGGTCGTATTCAAGTTAAGGAACGACAGAAACCCGCTCTTCTTCCCATGGAAGAACGGGTAACAAGCTTTCGCGAAGTCGTGCTGGGACTTACAGAACGTCAGGCAAGAGAAGAAGCAAAACGATGTCTTCAGTGTGGAATTTGTTCCGAATGCTTGCAATGTATCGACGCATGTGGTCTTGACGCAATCGACCATGACATGGGTGAAGTAAAAGAACAAATTAATGTTGGCGCTATCATCCTTGCTCCCGGATTCCAGACCTATCAAGGTTCAATAACAGAAGAGTATGGATATGGTAGATATCCAAACGTAATCACTTCCCTCCAGTTTGAGAGGTTGCTTTCTGCATCCGGACCCACTTTTGGAAAGATCAAACGTCCGTCAGATGGTCAAATACCTTCCAAGATCGCTTTTCTACAGTGTGTTGGATCCAGGGACCAAGAGCACGATTATTGTTCTTCGGTTTGCTGTATGTATGCCGCGAAAGAAGCAACCATTGCCAAAGAACACCATCCAAATCTTGATATCCATATATTCATGATGGACGTACGTGCATTTTCTAAAGGATACCAATCTTATTACCAAAGATCACAAGAACAATACGGCATAAGATATGAGAGATGCCGTATCAGTGGGTTAAGAGAAAACGCGGAATCTAAAAACCTGATTATACAGTACGCTAAAGGGAATGATGTCTTTACGGATGAATTTGGTTTAGTCATTTTGTCTGTCGGAATGGAAATTTCCGATTCAGTGCGTGAACTTGGTGGAAAAATTAACATCAAACTGGATAGATACGGATTTTGTCAAACAAATGAATATAATCCAATTCAAACCACCCAACCCGGAATCTTCGCTGTAGGACCATTTCGAGAACCAAAAGATATACCCGAGTCCGTGATCGATGCCAGCGGTGCAGCGGCAGCTTGTGCAAGTTTGTTAGCGGATTCGCGTTGGTCACAAACGGTTGAAAAAACCTTCCCCCCGGAAAGGGATATCTCCAATGAACCACCAAGGATAGGTGTCTTTGTTTGCCATTGTGGCTCGAATATCGGTGGTTTTGTCGATGTGAAACGGGTTGTTAGGTTTGCCAGAGAGCTAGAATATGTAGTCCATGCAGAGGATAACCTATATACTTGCTCCCAAGATTCTATCGCCTTAATCACAGAGAAAGTCAAAGAACATAATCTAAACCGTGTAGTTGTTGCAAGTTGCTCGCCGCTCACCCACGCGCCTCTATTCCAGGATAGTATCAGGGCTGCCGGTCTTAACCCTTACCTATTCGAAATGGCAAATATTAGAAATCAATGCTCTTGGGTACATTCCAATAATTGGGATACTGCTACAAACAAAGCAAAAGAACTGGTAAGCATGGCAATTGCCAAAGCAAGTCTGCTGGAGCCTCGACCGACCGTTGATGTTCCCATTCAACAATCAGCCCTTATTGTAGGCGGGGGGATCGCTGGTATGACTGCAGCCATTACTTTGGCAGAACAAAATTTTCCAGTCCACTTAGTCGAACGGAAGTCATTTTTAGGTGGGAATGTCTCCGATTTATACATATCTTCACCTGGTGATCCTGTACACCCACAGGAAATCCTATCTCAACTTACAGAAAAGGTTACGAATAACCCGCTAATTCATCTCTATCTGAATGGTGAAGTAACTAACAGTAAAGGTCAACTAGGGAATTTTAAGAGCCACATACTTTCTAAGGATGGTATTAAATCAGAAATTTCTCATGGGGTAACTATCTTGGCAACTGGTGCACAGGAATATAGAGGACCCGAATATGGCTTTGGAAAAGACCCAAGGGTTATTACCCAATCTGACCTAGGAAAAATGATTGCTGAGGCGGAAACCCAAAGGGAATCTGTGAACGCAAAGAATCGATTTCCTGGTCATAAAACCTCAGAATTACCCAGTTCAATCGCCATGATCCAGTGTGTCGGTCCTGCTGAAATATATTGCAGCCGTATTTGTTGTACCATCGCTCTAAAAAACGCTTTGGCATTAAAAAAAATAAATCCCGATTGTCAGATAACCATTCTTTACAAAGACATACGCGTTTTTGGTTTTGGCGAGAGGCTTTATACCGAAGCTCGAAATCAGGGTGTTATTTTCATCCGATATGACGATGAACATAAACCTGAGGTAAACTTTGATTACACAACAAGAAACGGTTATGGGGTAAGACCTGAAGTCACGGAAACCACAACCACAATCCATATTTCTGTTCATGATCCATATCTGAATAGAGAGATTATTCTTACCCCTCAAATATTGGTTTTATCGATGCCAGTAGTTCCAAATTCGGATGTCCATAAAATATCAAACCTCTTTAAAGTCCCTGTTGATTCCAACGGTTTTTTCCAGGAGGCTCACGTCAAACTACGACCGGTAGATTTTTCAACAAACGGCATTTTTATGGCAGGGATGGCTCACTATCCTAAGTTTATTAATGAAGCAATTGTCCAAGCTCAGGCTGCAGCATCCCGGGCATCAAGGATTTTATGCCAGAAGACCAGGAAAAGCAGTGGTCAGGTAGCGGTAGTAGACGATTCCTTATGTACTGGTTGCTTAACCTGCTTGCGGGTATGTCCTTTTGAGGTTCCTCAAATTCAACCCGAATTAATTGGCGTTGGGAATATCCTTGGGGCTGCGTACATCGACAGTTCAATCTGCCAGGGATGTGGCATCTGTGCTGCAGCTTGTCCAGCGCAAGCTATACAACTTGCGAACTACACAGACCTCCAACTTCAAGCCAAGGTCGACGCCCTAATAACTCCATCCATTAGATTACCTGTTTTAGGATAAGTAAGAAAAGGTGTAAACGATTCATGGAAGAAAATAGTTACAAAATTGTCGCTTATTGTTGTGAGCATTGTGCCTATGCAGCTGCAGATTTGGCAGGAAGCTTGAGGATCCAATATCCCCCCCAAATTAAAATTGTTCAACTACCCTGCACAGGCAAACTAGACATTTTACTAGTCCTTAAAGCCTTAGAACACGGAATAGATGGTGTAATGGTGGCAGGTTGACTGCCTGGGGATTGCCATTACCAGGATGGTAATGAAAAAGCCAGACAACGAGTTGACAGAATTCGGGAATTATTAAGACAAATTGGACTGGAACCAGAGCGTGTTAGGATGTACAATATATCCTCCGCAATGGCTAATCAGTTCGCTGAAGCGACAAAAGAAATGACTGAAACAATCTCTCTATTGGGACATAACCCATTATTGGGACATAACCCAGGATTGGGACATAACCCAGTAAAGGAATAATACCTCTTGTAAAAATCATCATAAAGGAGCAAGTAATGATCATTGCAGAACAAAAATCCTTGGATGAAATCAAAGGCCTTATCGGTGACGCCGAAAATGTATTGGTTGTAGGTTGTGGTACTTGTGTGACTGTCTGTTTTGCAGGTGGCTCTCGGGAGGCAGAGATTTTATCATCAGCTTTGAGAATGTCTTCAAAGCTAGAAGGTAAAGCAAAAAATGTTAGAACTGTCACAGTTCAACGACAATGTGAATGGGAATATCTTGATCCAATAGAAGAAGAGATCCAGGATGCGGATATCATATTATCACTTGGCTGTGGTATCGGGGTACAAGCAATTGCAGAGCATTTCCCTGACACCTGGGTCGTGCCAGGCTTGAATACTACTTTCTTAGGTTTACCCTCTGAACAAGGGGTTTGGGAAGAACGTTGCGCAGCTTGTGGTGACTGCATCCTTGGCCTGACTGGAGGTATTTGTCCAATTGCCAGGTGCTCAAAGTCTCTGTTGAATGGACCATGTGGTGGTTCTGAAGACGGTCATTGTGAAATCGATCCAGATGTACCCTGCGCCTGGCAATTGATATATGATCGCTTAAGTAGTAAAGGGAGGCTTGACGCAATCTTGGAAATCCAACCACCAAAGAATTGGAGTACTTCCCGAGACGGTGGTCCTCGTAAAATAATACGTGACGACTTACGATTGGCATCGGAGGAGGAGTAACAATGACATCGAGTAATGGCTATTTAGTGGGATCCAACCTTGAAAAAGTTCTAAAAGCAGGTCATTTCGCCGTTACAGGAGAGCTCGGTCCTCCACAAAGTGCGGACTCTGGTGAGATAAAACATAAAGCAGCACTCCTCAAGGGGAATTGTGATGCAGTGAATATTACCGATAATCAAACTGCCATTGTCCGCATGTCAAGTATCGGGGCAGGTTTCCTTGCTTTACAAGAAGGAGTGGAACCCATCATCCAGATGACATGTCGTGATAGGAACCGACTCGCCATACAAAGTGATTTGTTGGGTGCACACGCCCTGGGACTTCGTAATTTACTTGCGCTCTCAGGGGATCACCAGAGATTTGGCAACCATCCTACCGCTAAGAATGTTTTTGATATCGATTCCATCCAACTCGTCCGTACAGTTACATCGATGAGAGATGATAAAATATTCGAATGTGGTGATCCGTTCACTGGCCAGGAACCTAGGTTTTTCTTAGGCGCTGCAGCAGCCCCATTTGCTGACCCCATTGAGTTCCGTCCCTATCGCCTGGCGAAAAAGGTCAATGCCGGTGCAAACTTTATCCAAACACAACTCATATACGATATTGAAGCCTTTGAGCAATACATGGCAAAAGTCCGTGAACTTGGTTTACATGAAAAAACCTTTATTTTGGCAGGTTTAGGTCCACTCAAGAGCCCAGGGATGGCTCGGTATATGAAGAATTACGTGCCAGGAATCCTCGTACCGGATGAAATTATCGACCGGATGACAGAAGCAGGGAAACCCTGGTCAGACATTCCTAAAGATCAATTAACAAAAGAAGATAAGAAAGCTCGTTCCGAAGCCTGGAAGGGAGAAGGGATCAAGGTTTGTATCGACTTGATCAAGCAAGTACGAGAAATTGAAGGTGTAGCTGGCGTTCATATCATGGCAATTGAATGGGAAGAAGCAGTTAAACCAATAGCAGAGGGCGCGGGTCTCCTCCCCCGACCTGTATTTGATTAATGGTATCTTTGGAGGTACTTTATGGAAGACAAGAAAATACAAGCTGATCAACCTATGACGATCAATCCTGACCTCGCCAAGCGAATTTTTGAAGAGCTGGAACAGAATGTTTATTTGTGTTACCAGTGTGTGAAATGCACAAGCGGGTGCCCCGTTGCAAATTTTTTCGACTGGCAACCTAACCAGATCATGCGAGCGATTCAACTAGGACAGGAAGATATCGCCCTTGAATCTCAGACACCGTGGCTATGCTCTTCATGCCAGACCTGTACGACCCGTTGTCCCCAAGGTCTTGATATCGCAACAATTATGGATTTCCTTACCCGTGAAGCAAAAGAACGAGGAATCAAACCCCCACTCCCCGAACTCAACGTATTCAATGAAGCCTTTATGCACGAAGTGAAACTTTGGGGTCGTTCATATGAACCTGGTTTAATGGTTGAAATGTTTCTGCGGAATCGAGACCTAAAGGCCTTGGTTGATGATTCGGGAATGTATCTAAAAATGATGCAAAAAGGAAAAGTAGGCTTTTTCCCTCACCCTACCAGAATGCCAAGTAAAAAAAATATTAAACCTGTAAAAAACGCTGAAAAGCTAATTGCTTATTACCCAGGTTGCTCATTGGAATCCACTGCTACTGAGTTTGATAGATCCACAAGAGCCGTTGCAGAAGCCTTAGAGATGCCCCTGGTTGAGTTGGATGGATGGGTCTGTTGTGGAAGTTCCCCTGCCCATAGAGCTGATCCAAAAGCTGCCCTCCAGCTACCCATGGAAAACCTCGCCTTAGCAGAAAAAAGTGGTTATAAAGAAGTGACCATGCCTTGTGCAGCATGTTTTAACCGCCATAAATCAGCTCAATTTGAATTTAGATCCCACTTACAGGCTCAAAAGAATGTGGATGATATCCTTGATTATCATTTCCAAGACACAGTCCATGTCTCAACGCTTATTGAAGCAATATTCAACCACATTGGTCACGAAAATCTCAAGGAGAAAGTTAAAAAACCACTCAAGGGATTGAACCTCGTTAGTTATTATGGATGCCTGCTAACACGTCCCCCAGAAGTTACCGAGGCAGATCATCCCGAAAATCCGACAGACATGGATGAACTCATGTCTGCCCTTGGGGCAAATGTCATTGACTGGTCATATAAAACTGTATGTTGTGGAGCGTCTCACTCAGCTGTTCGACCTGATATTGTTGTTGAACTCAGCGGGAATATCATTAACCATGCTAGAGAAGCTGGAGCTGATGCAATTGTAGTAGCTTGTCCATTGTGTCATCTCAATCTCGACGCCCGTCAGATGCATATGGAATCAGCTTCGAACCCGGTGCCCATTCTCTTCTTCACTCAATTAATTGCTTTAGCTTTAGGAATACCTGAACAAGCGATGTTGCATAAAAATATGGTCGATCCAATGCCCGTTTTAAAGCCATTTATTACCTGAATATCGGAACAAATATATGGACCTCCTGTTTAGAAATTTAGACAGGAGGTTTTTTGTTTCTTATTTCTATTTTACCTTTTATCAATAAGGCATTTGCAAATTATTCCTTCGCCTTTGGTACGTGGCCAACAATTATTAGATGATATACAATCCGAAACTTCCTTTTTTCCCATTCGCATCAAATTTGGGAAGTCTGGTTCATTGATCAATGGTCTGCAGAGAGAAATGAAATTTGCATCCCCACTTCTCAACACATCTTCCATGACCACCTTAGATCTCAGTCCACCAACTAGGATGATCGGTAAATTCGTAACCTGTTTAGCTTTCTTGGTGAAAGGTCTGAAGTACGCTTCAGCCTCTTTCGATTTAATACCTTTTTGGGTGTTGTTTACTTGAATTCCACCGCTAATCTCGACAGCATCCAAACCCATCGTAGCCATTTCAGCAATAACTAAAGCCCCATCATCAGCTGTTAAACCACCATCCACCCCATCTTCCATTCCAAATTTAATAAAAACCGGGTAATCGACTCCTACTTGTTGACGAACAGCTTTTACGACTTCTCGCAAAAATAAAAGCCTTCTAGAAAAATCCCCTCCCCATTTATCCTGCCGATGGTTAACGAAAGGCGAAATAAACTGGTTAATCAAATAACCATGCGCACCATTTAACTGGACACCATCGAATCCAGCTTCCTTGACTCTTCTTGCAGCTTGGGCAAACGAATCGATAATCATAGTTATTTCTTCGTTTTTTAATTCCCGGGCAGGTTGTTTAAGAAATGATTGATTTATTCCTGAAGGGGCTAAAGTTTCCCGGACTGATTCTACACTGCACTGCATTCCTCCATGATTAATTTGTACAGCGATTTTCGCACCTTCGTTATGAACAGCATCCACAAAATCTTTAAACAATGGGATTAAAACATCATCGTCAATTCCCGTCATCTCATTATGGCACTTGCCGGAAGGATGAATATACATATGGCCTGAAATTATTAAACCCACACCACCCCGAGCGAGATTTACCCAAAATTCTTTTAGACTCGGCTTCGGGATTCCTGTATAATCATCAGCTAGGTTCTCTGCGGTTGCTGATCTGACGATACGGTTTTTTAACCTCAGATTACCGATCATCCCTGGTTGGAATAATATACTCACTTAGCCACCTCACCAATTTCACGAGGTTTCCATTCGATTGGATTGTCCCAATCTTCTGCCTTCCATTTCATCTTCGGGGGTACAACTAAATGAATAATATCTTTGAAGAAATTCAATCTTTCTTCATCAGTCATCGGTGAATACGACTCAGCTATTGACAGATTCTCTTCCAACTGCTCCATGGTTTCCATTCCAACAATGACCGTACTCACTGGTAAACTAAAAGCATACCGTAACGAACGCTCAACTTCATGGGTCAAGCTTCCTAATCCTAGTACTTTCATACCAATCGTTGCTATCCCTTTTCCATTCGCTATGGGAAGAAATTCTTCCGCAAAACTGAATATAAAATGGTCTAGAGCTGAAACCGCGATCAATGCGCTGTCAAAAGGATAACGATTCAATGCCTCAACAAGGATCTGGGGGTCAGTATGTCCACTGATGCTGATATACTCAACAAGCCCTTCATCCCTTGCCTCGATCGCTGCTTCTAAAGCTCCTCCGTTACCACAAAATGCATCAAGTCGATCAAAATCATAGACATTATGTAACCGCCACTCATTCACATAATCTGTCTGTAACCGTTTCAAGCTTGTTTCCAGCTGCCGTCTGGCTCCTTCCTTGGTTGTATCCCAAGTTTTCGTGGCAATCCACATTTCATCCCGACGATGCTTAACCACTTTTCCCATTCGTGTTTCTGACTGACCGTCTGAATATATCCAGGCTGTATCAAAATAACGAATGCCTCGATCAATGGCAGTATTTAGAATTTCAATGGCTTCATCTTCGGTACAGTTATGCTCGTCGACAATTCGCTGGCCGCCGAAGCTTAGAATTGGGAAACGTTCTCCAGTCTTTCCAAAAGGTCTGGTCTCCATAATTACCTCCGTTTTATTTGTCTATTATTATATCTGGTTGATTTATTAATAATGATCTTATTATTGGTTGTAAATCTCTCGAAATCCATGAGGATTTAGAAGATTATATATACTAAATTCGATCTGCACTCCTTTAATATAGCCCAAATTCGATTATGGTCAAGCTCAAACTCATTTAAATTCTATACAAAATACCTAATAAAAATGTCTGAGTCGTATTTAGCAAGATATTGTATAATTATCCACTGTTGAATCGCTGAACTAGTTATCGGAAAGAAAAAGAATCATGATAATTGATAAAGTAATAAAACGAAGTGGAGATATCGTTGATTTCACACCTGAACGAATAACAAACGCTATATACCGGGCTGCTGTTTCCGTTGGTGGAAGAGACCGAGGAACAGCTGAAAAACTAAGCCAAAAAGTTGTCTCCATCCTTGAAGAGAAAACCCCAGAAAATCATATCCCCACAATCGAAGAAATTCAGGATATTGTCGAAAAGGTGCTAATCGAAAACGGACATGCAAAAGTAGCTAAAGCTTACATTTTGTATCGTGACGAACGTGCCCGGAGAAGAGAAATTCGCGCCTCGCGAGCATCTCACCCATCAAACAATATCCCATGGGCGAAAATTTGGCAGGTATTGAATTGGTCAATAGAACATGGAGTAAATACAATCTCAGGCTTGAACCAGCGAATCCTGAATGGAGAGTATCCAGATCTTATCCAGGAAACAGAAGCTTTGTATAACCAGGATGTTGAAAATGCAGCTGAGTCTATCCGAGTTCATCAAGATGATCTAAAAATGGTGATCATAACCGGTCCCTCTTCGTCAGGAAAGACAACAACAACGATTAAAATTGGTCAAAGGCTCAACCGAATGGGATTCAATCTTGTTACCCTCAATGTGGATAATTATTTTTTCGACCTTGAACTCCACCCTAAAGATGAGTTTGGTGATTATGATTTTGAAACCCCTCAAGCATTAGATTTGGAATTGATTAATGAAAATCTCGTGAAATTATTTAAAGGCAATGAGGTTAAGATCCCATATTATGATTTTAAGGCTGGTAAACAGTTCCCCAGTCATACACCAATGCAATTACAACCCGGAGACATAATTGTCATCGACAGTCTTCATGGTTTATATCCAGATATGACAAAAGGCATCCCGAAAGAGAACAAATTTACGGTCTACCTGGAGCCACTTCTCCAAATGAAAGATTATGACAATAAATACGTGCGCTGGACAGATATCCGTCTCATTCGGCGGATGCTTCGTGATGAATCTTATAGAGCCTATGATCCTCGTCGTACTTTAGAACATTGGCACTATGTACGATCAAGTGAAATGCAGCACATTATCCCAAACATCTCAATAGCAGATTACATTGTTAACACTGGACTACCTTATGAATTACCGATATACCGTGCACGAATGATCGATTCATTTCTAGGATGGATCGACGATTACCGCGATGATCCATACAGGCAAGATGCATTTTCACGGGCTTCACGTGTCTATGATTTATTAAAACAAATCACACCAATTACAGACGAGTCACCTATACCTCCAGATTCGGTATCAAGAGAATTTATAGGTGGTAGCTGTTATGAATATTAGAAAAAATGTTTTCGAAGCTCGAAGACAGATATCGCTTTGATTAACTTGACCTATTATTAGAATTATTTATTTCTTATCTGCAGTTGAGGACCAACAAAACAGCTCTTACACTTCGTAAAGAAGATTCACTACACCACGCTCCTCGGAGATAATATGAATAAATTGCAAAAATTCTTTCTAACAATTAACCTGATCTTTTTATTTTCCTTAAATGTACTTGCTGCCCAAGCGAGTGTTACTAACCAGGATCCACCAGTTGTTCACGCTATACTTTTTTACTCACCAACTTGTGGACATTGTCACATGGTAATTACCGAAACCTTACCCCCACTAATTGAAAAATATGGCAATCAAATTCAAATAATGGGAATCAATGTTGCCAGTGTTGAGGGTCAAAAAATATACCAGTCCTTCCTTGAGGCCTGGGAAATTCCAGACACCGAACGTGGCGTTCCCACAATGGTCGTAGGTGAAACTTATTTAGTCGGGTCAGGAGACATTCCTGCAAAATTTCCTGGAATCGTTGAAAACGGTATCAAGAAAGGAGGAATCGATTGGCCTGATATCCCTGGAATCTTAGAAATTATCTCTCAAGCGCAACAATCAGCACAGTCTCCAACCGAAGATAACAAAGAAGTTACTCCAGAATTCACAGAATCTCCTACTAACGAGAAGTTAAACGAAGAAGACCAAAACATCGGAACCAGTATTACTCAATCACCCAATAACGCTTCAAATACCACTAATGTCGCAGAATCATCCCCAATGATCATACCAATTCAAGAAGAAATAACTCTAGCAAGTCGCTTTAGACAAGATTTGTCTGGTAATATCCTCGCCGTACTTACCCTTGCAGGGATGCTAATTAGCGTTATTTGGATCCTGATACGTATACTAAACCCTGTTAACTCGACATCCTATGACTGGTCTTGGCTTATCCCCATACTATCAATTCTCGGTATGATCGTAGCAGGTTATCTATCTTTTGTTGAGGTAACACAGAGCGAAGCAGTTTGTGGACCAATTGGAGATTGTAATACCGTCCAACAAAGCCCTTATGCAATCTTATTCGGTTTTTTGCCGGTTGGCATCTTAGGCCTCATTGGTTATATTGCTATACTTGGGGCTTGGTTGCTACGTCGCTTTGGACCTGGGGACTGGAATAACTTTCTAATTTTGAGCATTTGGGGAATGGCGCTCTTTGGGGTTCTCTTTTCGATATATTTAACCTATCTTGAGCCTTTTGTAATCGGAGCAACCTGTGCCTGGTGTGTCTCATCAGCGATTATCATAACCATACAGTTATGGGCAGCAACAGAACCATTGCATCAAGTGTGGAAAGAGGCAGAAGAAGATTTAATATCCAATGATTAACCTAACATCTCACATAAAATGGGTGGCTAAAATGAAATAGCCGTGTGGTTAAAGCAGATTATTAATACCAAACCCCAGCAATTTCTGCACCACAATCGGGGCAGGTGTTATTACTAATATGGTTCTCCGGTATCCAGTACCCGCGTCGTTTGACTAACACCTTCCCACACTGGTGGCAGATTGTGTTAGACTCACCTCCCACGTTTCCCAAATAAACATATCGCAGGCCTTCGCTTTTACCAATCTCCCGTGCTTTGATTAATCGATCAATTGGTGTGGGAGGAATATTCATCATTTTATAATGCGGAAAGAACCTGCTGATATGCCACGGGGTGTCAACATCCAATTCTCGAGCAATAAACTGTGCGATCTGCCTAAGATCTTCCAAATCATCATTGATGCCTGGAATCACCAGCGTTGTGATTTCCACCCAGATCCCCCATCTCTTCATTTCTACCAGATTGTCTAAAACGGGTTGCAACCTTGCTCCAACCATCCGCTTGTAGGTTTGATCACTAAAAGCTTTAAGATCAACATTTGCAGCATCGAGGAATGGGTGAAAGATATCTAACATTTCCTTACTCATATATCCATTGGTAACATAAACATTTGCAATCCTCTTTTCTTTGGCTAATTTCGCAATGTCAAAGGCATATTCAAAAAATATGGTTGGTTCAGTATAAGTGTATGCAATACTTCTACTATGACTTGCGATGGCCTCGGAAATGATCTCTTCAGGTGTAACTTCATAACCTGAAATTCTGCCCAACTCGCGAGGCATCTGGGAAATTTCCCAATTCTGACACCATTGACAGCTGAAGTTGCAACCTGGGGTCGCAATTGAATACGCAGTGGAACCTGGAAAATAATGATATAGAGGCTTTTTTTCGATAGGATCAATGTGTTGACTGGTAGTCTTGCCATAAACGAGTGTAAACAAAATACCATCAATATTTTTTCGAACATTACACACACCAAGATTCCCATCCGAAATCTTGCAGCGATGCTCACAAAGATAACATTGGACTTTTTTATCCTGAAGTGGATTGTACAACATAGCTTCTTTCATCCATATACTCCTCAGCAAAAATAACCATTGAATTCAACATTTCCCCTTTATCTTTTTGAGTTCTTTATTATTTCACGCACTTTGCTTGATATATGCATGATAACGGGCGATGGGATTTCAGGTTGCCATTTTTGTATTGTAATGTTAACTTCTTCATCCCATTAATTATCGGAATGGATGATAACTCCTGGTTCATTCGCAGTTTCAAAAACTCTAATCGCCTCTAGAATTACAAAAAGTCGTTGATTTATGTTCCCTGGTTTTCCTAAAATATACCCAAAAGGATACTCAACAGCAAGAGTTCGTGGCACCCCAATCATGTCTGACCAAAATGGCATATTCGTTACAAAGATTGTGGAGAAGGCGGCTTCCTCAAACGTTCGTGCCAACACAGGCACGTTTATGCACCAATCCAGTCAGGATCGAGTTAGAAACACACAATCTACACCGTCTTTAAGAAATGCTCTTGCCACCTTTGGGCCATAATTTGAAACCCATTCCGTCGTATTTGGGGGAAATCCCTGATAACCTATAAAAGAATATGAATATTGAGGCAAGGAACCAATGATATTCTTTTTTCTAAGTTCACAGAAACGGTCAACCGGCAGAAGATCGTTATAAAAAACTTTGTATTCTCCAAATACTTCTTCGCCTTTGGTTTCATCATATCATCCTATCACAATTGACCGAGTAATGGCGCACGGATAGGAATTCGCCTTTTGATCTCTTACTCTCTACCAATTTTAACCCAAAAACCTGGAGAAAATCTCCAGGTTCTGTTGGGGACTATTGGTCTCTGGCGGGGACGACGGGATTCGAACCCGCGATCTCCGGCTTGACAGGCCGGCATGTTTTCCACTACACCACGCCCCCGAGCGCATGCTATATTATCATATTCATACCATCCCCGTCAAGTCCGAACAAATAAACCATAGGTAATATTTAAGCAGGAAGTTAGCATTTGTTTCAGAAAGGTCCATAACACTCATACCAAGTCCTACCATTGCGTCCCATCCTAGGGAATAGGATAAACCCAGTAGAATTGGTACCAGGGGCACAACCTCCTCAAAAATGCCCAAAAAAGCACCTAAAAACATAAAAAAGAGTGATAATATTAGCAATAAAAGGTATTTTCTGCCCCCAAAGATCTGAACAATTTTATTTAGGCCTGATTGTATAATGCCTGTTTTCTCTAATACAGCAAAAGAACCACCAACCATTAATAAAAACAGGATAATACAATAACAAGTATGCCATCATCTAGTAAGAACATCGATAGGAGCAATGAACCAGCGCCAGATTGGATAATCAGGAGGATCAACATAATGGAACGAACCTGGTTCGATCATTTCTCGATCCACTTCAATGATTCGGTAATATTCTCCTGCTGGGAGTACTTTGGTGAGAATCCCAGCCAAACCATTAAACAGAAGAGGATAATAACAGATTGAAGAAAAACCTTTCTACTAATCTGATCGCCAGCCTTTTGATTCACAATTGTCTCCTGTTATTTGTATAGATTGCAATTATTTTGAAAATTTACTAAAGGATTTGTTATTTAAGATACTTGTAATTTTACTCTGAATTTGCTACAAATAAGATAACAAATGCACTAATGAATTTCATTATTTGTTGTTCCCTTGAGGTGTTGTAATGTAAAAATACTTATCTATCTAATGATCATCTGTTCAGGTTTCAGGAGGTTCTGACATGTTGAACAAGGCAATAAGTAAAAATAATGATGTAATATTGGCTGTTGATGGTTCTGAACATGCCATGGCTGCAGTTGAACTCCTTACAAATCTCCCACTGCCTGAGAGCTGCAATGTCTCAGTTATATCCGTATTAATTCCACGAAATGCACAATACCACGCCACCTTGACACATCTATTAGAACACATTTCTAATAAGCTTAATCACAAAGGTTTTCAAATAGACTCCCATATCCTTACAGGGTATCCAGCAGAACAAATCATTAACTTTGCAAAAACACATAAAGCAAAATTAATCCTACTAGGAGCGAAAGGTCTTCGCGGTTCGATCCGTTTCTTTTTAGGGGGAGTTGCTCAACAAGTGGTTGAATTTGCCCCATGTCCGGTTCTAATTGTTCGGGCAGGTCATACCCAGGCGAAGAATGTTCTTTTAGCAACAGACGGCTCAGATCATAGTTTATACGCAGTTCAGCACTTAAATGAATGCCCACTGCCTCGTGATGCATCCATCACAGTAATGCATGTTTTGCCTCCAGAAATGACTATGGAAACGCTGATTCGATCATGGCCTTATGGGATTGATGCACTTCCTCCTATTCTTTCTACTGAGATTGACCAAAGTCTAGAGGATCGGGCCAGGGAAGAACAACGCGAAGGAGATGCTTTGTTGGATCACACAATTCATCAACTCTCGCATTTGGATTTACCTTTGAGGAAAGAATTAATGAGGGGAGACGCAGCTACTGAAATCCTTAGCTATGCTGAAGATCTTGATATCGACCTTATCATCGCCGGTTCTAGAGGACTCAATCAATTCCGGAGTTGGTTGTTAGGCAGCGTCTCGAATAAACTAACCCATTATGCAAATTGTTCCGTACTCATAGTAAAAAAAATGGTGGATAATTCTAAATAATTTCCCATTAAAATTTCACCACCCAACCTGGAGGTTTACAAATGCTTTTATGCATAGATATTGGAAATTCAAATATTACCCTTGGTCTATATAAAAATGGCAACCCTGGTCCACGATGGCGTCTTGCGACCAGTCATGAAAGAATGCCAGACGAATTCGGAATTCAACTTGTTGGATTACTAAATTACCATAATATCAAAAAAAAACAGATAAAGCATGCAGCCATGGCTTCAGTGGTGCCTCCTCTTACTACCCGTTGGATACAGGTCTGTCACGACTATCTTCATTGTAATCCCCTGGTGATTGATTCATATACCTCGACCGGAATTAATATTCTAGTAGATGAACCCTCTGAAGTCGGCGCTGATAGAATTGTTGATGCGGTAGCTGCTCATGAAATATATGGGGGTCCGGCTTGCATTATTGACTTTGGTACTGCCACTACATTTGATGCAATCTCGAAAGAAGGAGATTATTTAGGAGGAGCAATTTCTCCTGGAATTGGTATTGCTCGCGATGCCTTAGCTGAACGTACGGCAAAATTACCGAAAGTTGATTTAGCGACTCCACCATCACCTATTGGGAAAAACACCATCCATGCCATGCAGTCAGGATTGCTTTATGGTTATGTCAGTCTAGTAGAAGGGATGGTTGCTCTTTTTCAAAAAGAATTAGGTCCTGATATGAAAGTAATTGCCACAGGAGGATTAGCTGAATTAATTTCGAAACATTCAGAAACTATCAAAATTGTTTCCACGTGGTTGACTCTTGATGGTATTCAAATCATATATGACAGGAATAAATAATTCTAAATTTTTGATTATTCACAAAAAAACCAAAGAAACCACTAAAAGAGATAAAAATGAATTCACTTGTTGACAAAAACATTATTCTTGGTGTGACGGGGAGTATCGCGGCATACAAGGCTGCAGATTTGGCAAGTAAATTAACCCAGGAAGGAGCATTTGTAAGGACGATTCTGACTAACGCTGCAACCAAATTCATCTCCCCCCTCACTTTCCAATCAGTCACCGGGCATCAGGCTTATATTGATCATGATCTCTGGGAAAACGAAGCACACGTGCTCCATGTCGGATTAGCACAGCAGGCGGATCTAATGATTATCGCACCTGCATCAGCTTCTACAATTGCAAAATATGCCGCTGGCATTGCCGATAATTTGCTTACCCTCACTGCATTAGCTTGTGGAACTGGGAGTGCTGCTGTACCCATGTTCATCGCCCCCGCGATGGATGCTGGTATGTTTTCACATGCAGCCACTAAAAACAATATACAGACCTTACGCGACCGGGGTGTGACTTTCATTGGTCCCGAAGAAGGACATCTTGCTTCTGGTTTTGTAGCAAAAGGAAGGATGTCTGAACCCATTGGTATTTTGGGATTTATCCGCTTTACCTTGTCAAGAAATGGACCATTGGCGAGTAAGAAAATCATCATCACTGCTGGGGGAACTCAAGAAGATATCGACCCGGTTCGATATATCACCAATCGATCTTCCGGAAAACAGGGATTTGCGCTTGCTCAGGCAGCATTAGATGCAGGTGCTGAGGTCACTTTGATTACAGCTCCAACATGCTTACCCATACCTGTAGGAGCGAAAAACATACCTATACGCAATACCGTCGAGATGAGAGATGCTACCATTTCTGCCTGTCAGGATGCAGATGCCTTGATTATGGCAGCCGCTGTTGCTGATTTTCGTCCCATTAAAGTTGAATCTCATAAAATTAAGAAAAGCAATGGTATCCCAACTATACCCCTAGAGCCAACCATTGATATCTTGAAAGAGGTGTCAACCTTAAAAATGCGTTCTGGGAAACCGAATGCTGTCATTGGATTTGCTGCTGAAACGAAGGAGTTAATCGAGAATGCAAAAATAAAATTGAAGGATAAAAATTTAAACTTCCTCATCGCTAATAATGTTTCTGAAAGAGATGCTGGTTTCCAGGTAGACACAAACCGGGTTACAATTCTCTTTGCAGATGGACGTACTGATTCTCTACCTTTATTAAATAAGTTGGAGGTAGCTGAAAGAGTCATCTCAGAACTGGGTAATTTATTGATAAAAACAAGTTGACTCCCTTCAATTCCGAAGGATTTGACACCAATACTGGATTTATCGATATAATCTAATCCATAACTATCTACTTTAACTTGAAGAGGTGACTATGAAATATAATGGCTCAATAACAGATATCCGGGGAATAAAAATCGGGCATCACACCGATGAAAATGCTTTAACTGGTTGTACTGTCATACTATGCGAAAATGGCGCTATCGGAGGTGTTGATCAACGAGGTGGTGCTCCTGGAACCCGTGAAACTGAACTTTTAAGACCCTTACATTTAGTTAATTCTGTTCACGCCATTTTGCTAGCGGGAGGTTCCGCATTTGGTTTGGATGCAGCATCCGGTGTCATGCGATATCTTGAAGAAAAAAACATCGGTTTCAATGCGGGTGTAGCCAGGGTACCAATCGTGCCAGCGGCTATTTTATTTGATTTGGCAATCGGGAGTTCAAAGATTAGACCGGACAGTGAGATGGGTTATCAAGCTTGTAAAAATGCCAAATCAGACCAACCTTCGGTAGGAAATGTCGGAGCAGGTACTGGATGTACAGTAGGGAAAATCTTTGGACCATCTCAAATGATGAAATCAGGAATCGGTACCGCAAGTGTCGAGATTGGCGGCGGTGTTATTGTGGGGGCAATAATTGCAGTCAACTCATTTGGTGATGTGATCGATCCTGAGACAAACAATATTATTGCTGGGGCGAGGTCAATAAATAAACGATTCCTTAAAATTGGTGCTTCAGATTATTTCGCAGACACAATGGAAACAATGAGAACATTTACTGGTAGATCTCTATTAAAATTGTCAAGTCGTGTGAATACAGTGATTGGTGTGGTTGCTACCAACGCTAAAATAGATAAAAATCAAACCAACAAGGTTGCCCAAATGGCTCAGGATGGGATCGCAAGGACAATTCGCCCTGCTCACACAATGGTTGATGGGGACACAATCTTTGCAATAGCAACTGGTGAAAAAAAGGCAGATGTCAATATCGTAGGAGCATTTGCAGCAGAGGTTGTGACACAGGCAATCCTTTGCGGTGTATTATCTGCAAAAACTGTTATGCAAATCCCAGCTACAGAGCAAGGAAATATCGATATTTGATTACGTGGTCCGATATGAATATACCCATTCCGATAAGTGAATTTACCAATTTTATAGTGATGGCAAAATGCTCTACTTATGCATCTTCCGAGGATAATGCACGTGTGGATCCAAATCTACCTGGTTCTCATCAACTTGAGTTCAGGAGAGGAGCTTTCTTCTACAGGGATATCTATTTTGGCGGAGGTTATTTTGTTGGTCTCGAGACCGTTTTCTTCACTGATAATCCAATTTGGGCAATGAGTTATGCGGGAGGAATCAATGATGAGGTTGAACCCACCCAGTGTCTTGAACTTTACAAATTTCTAAAATCTGCTTTAAGAGAAGTGAATCCAACAGCACCTTATCGCGGGCCAATAGAATTTTTATCAGGAGAATATGCATATCTAAACCGATTTTTAGGTCAGATTTCTCGTTTTTCTGGCGTCGAAACGATCTCCTATAGCAAGAAACCGGTCTACCAACTCCATTACAGCGGTGGAATCCTGAAAAAATAAACCTGATTTTCCCATAGAAGGATCTTCCACGCAATGATGAACAAACCATACCTCCTTTTTGATGCAGGTGGTGCGATTGTTTTCCCAGTTTTTGATTTCCTGTCCAGGACAGCAAAAGATCAGGTCATAAATTATCGAATGCTTATTAATAAAAATTTGTGGATTTAAGGTTGCGATCTGTTGACAAAACAAAAACCCCACAGTAAAATTTTGGCTGGCTGGCGAGGTAGCTCAATGGCAGAGCAACGGACTCATAAGCCGTGGGTTGAGGGTTCAAATCCCTCCCTCGCCACTCTTATTTTTCTCCTTGTATCAAGCTCGCAATAAACGCGAGTTTTTTTGTTAATCCTAAAAAAGTTATCTCTACAATGACAGAAAATACATTTGGTTACTTTGATGATCTAAATCGTGAATATGTGATAACTCGACCTGACACACCATTACCCTGGATAAATTACCTGGGTAGTCAAGATTATTTTTCTCTTATATCAAACACAGCGGGGGGGTACTCATTTTACCAGGATGCCAGATTACGCCGAATCTCCCGCTATCGATATAACAATGTCCCTTTAGATCAATCCGGTCGATATATTTACATAAGAGACCGTTCGGATGGTACCTACTGGTCCCCTACTTGGCAACCGACAACCAGGATTACGTTAGACACATATAGATGTCGTCACGGGATGGGCTATACCATAATTGAATCCAGCTATCGAGGAATAGATACTAGTATTCGATACTTCGTCCCATTGAATCAAAACTTTGAACTTTGGGATGTGAAACTGGGGAATCAGAATTGTGCAAGGTTGGATTTATCAATTTTTTCTTCGATTGAATTCAACCTTTGGGATGCCTGGGATGATCAAACAAATTACCAACGCAATCTAAACATTGCAGAAGTTGAAATTAAAGACAATGTAATTTATCACAAGACAGAATATCGTGAGCGACGTAATCATTTTGCATTTTTTGCTTGTTCTGCTGATATTCATGGCTATGACACCTTACGAGAAGCATTCCTGGGACCTTATCGTTCCTGGCAAGAACCCATCGCAGTCGTGGATGGAGAACTCAGGAACTCGCATGCGTATGGCTGGCAGCCGATTGGTTCTCATCAGGTGAACATAGTCCTGCAACCTCATGAAACATATCGTCTTATCTTCGTTTTAGGTTACCACGAAAACCCAATCGAAAATAAATTTGATCCGCCCGGTTCTCATACGATCAACAAAAAAACACTAATCCCAACCATTAAACGATTCACAAATCCCAATTATGTTGATTTCGCCTTTGAAGATTTAAAGAGTTACTGGGATAACATGTTATCGATGTTGACCGTTGAATCTCCCAATCCCCATGTCAACCGGATGGTCAACATCTGGAATGCTTACCAGAATATGGTCACGTTTAACCTCTCCAGGTCAGCATCATATTTCGAAACAGGAATTGGGCGAGGAATGGGATTCCGAGATTCTAATCAGGATTTATTTGGAATCGTTCACATGGTTCCTGAACGAGCTAGAGAAAGGATACTTGACCTTGCCGCAACTCAACTTGAATCTGGTGGAGCATTTCACCAATATCAACCATTGACAAAAAAGGGGAATGACCTTGTTGGATCTAATTTTAATGATGATCCATTATGGCTGGTTTTAGCTGTCACCGTGTATATTAAGGAGACTGGCGATTTTCAAATTCTCCAAGAAAAGCTTCCGTTCGAAAATGAACCCGGCACAGAACACACTTTGCTGAACCACATGGAACGCAGTATCCAATATACCCAAAACCGGTTAGGCCCTCATGGTCTCCCTCTCATTGGTCGTGCTGATTGGAATGATTGCTTAAATCTTAATTGTTTCTCTAATACACCCGGTGAATCCTTCCAGACCACTGCCACCAGAGATGGAAAGACAGCCGAATCGGTTTTCATCGCTGGACTATTTATACTTGCCTGCCAGGAAATAGGTGATCTCCTTAGCCATTATTCCCATGAGCAAGCCAGGTGGACTCCTGAGAATTATTTCCTCTTCGCCCAGCAGATGAAAGAAGAAATTATAAAACATGGTTGGGATGGAGAGTGGTTTCTGCGAGCTTACGATTTCTTTGGAAACAAAATTGGATCAAAGGAATGCGATGAAGGCCAGATATTCATTGAACCACAGGGGATGTGTATTATGGCAGGTCTAGGACTGGATGATGGAAAAGCAGGGAAAGCTCTTAACGCTGTTAGAGCTATCTTAGCGACCGAACATGGCATTATGCTTCAGCAACCTGCCTATTCCAGTTATCATCTTCATCTTGGCGAAATCTCATCTTATCCGCCAGGTTATAAAGAAAATGCTGGTATATTCTGTCACACCAATCCCTGGATCATGATTGCAGAAACAATTCTAGGCAACGGTCAAAAAGCACTGGATTACTATCTACGGATTAATCCCTCAGCGAGAGAAGCAATTAGCAACATTCATTGTTGTGAACCGTATGTCTATGCGCAGATGATCGCTGGTAAGGATGCCCCTACGCATGGAGAAGCAAAGAATTCCTGGTTGACTGGTACAGCTGCTTATAACTACGTTGCAATTACTCAGTGGATCCTGGGTATTCACCCTAGTTATGATGGTTTACAAATATCCCCTATTGTGCCAGATTCTTGGGATAAATTCCGAATTAACCGCGTTTTTAGAGGAATAAATTATCGAATCAACGTAAGAAGAATTAAGCCTGGAAATAAGGTATCCTTGAGGGTGGATGGAAGACCTGTTGAAGGAAATACGGTTCCTGTCCCCGATAATCATCGCCTTGAGATAAATATCGATGTTTCTTTAGGCGGATAATACGGAAAAAAACAACCCTGTTAGGATTAGTAATAATTTTTTAGGACTTGTTTCTTCAGCCCTGGGAGCGGGTGAGTATTGATGACGATATATCCTATTCATTGCAGCCTTAGTAATGCATATTTAATAAGTAAGTCTGGAAAGTATGTTCTGATCGATGCTGGGATGCCATGGGATGAAAATCTCATACTGAATTTTCTGAATCAAAGAATATCCAAACTCGACCTGATTTATCTAACTCATGCACATCCTGACCATTATGGCAGTTGTAAAGCGATTCAGCAGAAAACATCTGCCCCCATTGCTATCCACCATAAGGATGAGAAATTACTCCGTTCAGGTAAAATACTCCTTGGAAATACACGTGGCTTCGGTAATTTAGTGAAAATTATCGCCTGGGTATTTAATTTGTTGCCAAATACGATAATTCCTGATCCCAACTTGCTGCTGGATGATGGGGATCAACTGACATCGATAGGGATCGAAGCCGAAGTGCTTCACACGCCTGGACACACACCGGGATCATCTTCACTTCTTTTTCCAGATGGATCAGTATTTGTGGGGGATTTGGCATCTTCAACGGGAAGCCCTCATATTCAAAAATATTTCGCCCAAGATTGGTCAGCTCTCAGTTCCAGCATCAAAAAAGTAAAAACACAAAAACCTATGTTGCTCTATCCTGGTCATGGGCGTCAACCGATAGAAGGGAAATTCCTTGACGGAATTGTTTTGGATCCAAGTATAAATTAATCTGGGATTACTTTTTTGAGACTACTGTAAAAAGGTAGTGGATGATTTCTAGAAGGAAAAAGAGACCAAAAAAATCGAGTTTTTCAAAGGCGTTATCCCTCAAATTGCCGATTTTCGAGCCTAAAGTTGAAAACTATTTCCATCAAATCCTAAAAATCTCGGTTTTTGCAGCAAAGTCTTTTTTATTTTCAAAAATTATAAATGACATCTCCTTAAGATTGATTTCATATTCTTTCAAATTTACATAACCCGGTTAGAATGGGTGTGTTCGTAGAACAACAGCACATCAAACGCTGACCTACTGATAAATTTAATTCCTCCAAATCCGCAGCAACAAACCTTCATTGGGTCCTAGTGTCAAATTTGATAAATCAACAAGACCACTCCGCAACATTGTTGTCGATACTTCTATTTTAGCTTTCGTTGCTATGCCCATCAAATCTACTGTATCATATTGATTCGAAAAATTTAAGAGGATCAGGAAGTTCCCTTTTCCATCCAGGAATCTGCGATAAGCCATGATACTGGCAGAATTGACATTTACTGTTTCATAATTGCCTACGGATAATGCAGATTCCAACATGCGCAATTCAGTCAAAGCTTTATACAGATTCAACATCGATGTCGGATCCGACTGCTGGATCCTTACGTTCCTTTTCATATAGTCTTTTGATATAGGCAGCCAAGGGATCACACCCGGTTCCGTAAAGCCGGAATTTGGCAAATCGTCCCATTGCATGGGGGTCCGCTCGGGATCACGCCCCACAATATGAGCGATTTCTGGTTGATTGACTGCTGGCGGATCCTGGATGAATTCAATAGGAATTTCCACATTTTCCATACCGATTTCTTCGCCATAATAACTCGTCGGAGTTCCCCATAATGTCAATAATAGCATATTTGCTATTCTTGCCTGATCATGTCCCAACCTTGATGCAATCCTGTGCTGATCATGATTACCTAATACCCAATTTGGCCACCCCCCCTCTGGGAGTGAAGCATAATAATCTTCTACTGCTTTTTGAATCGTTTGGGACTCCCAGGGAGCACGAATAAGCTGGAAATTGAATGGCAGATGACATTCATCAAATGAGCCATCCATCTGCTTTGTGCCATAGTATTTAACTAATTCATCATTAGGTAAATATATTTCTCCCACCATCATGCGCTCATCGTACTCATCTAAGACCATTCTCATTTCTCTGATCAAGTTGTGAACGCCAGGAAGGTTTTGAGTGTAAATTTGCAATAAACTGCTGTGAGGGTTAGTTCCATCCCAAGTGGGATTAATGGGGTTGTCTCTAAATTGGTCGTCCTTCAACATTAACCAGATTACATCAATTCGGAAACCATCAACACCTTTATCTAGCCAGAAACGCATCACATCTAAAATTGCTTCCAAAACTTCCGGATTCCGGAAATTTAACTCGGGCTGCTGTTTGACAAATTGGTGGAGATAATATTGCCCGGTTCGATCATCATATGTCCATGCTGAACCACCAAAAAAACTTAACCAGTTGTTTGGGGGTCCCCCATCCGGGGTTGGATCTCTCCAGATATACCAATCTCGTTTGGTATTATCTAGACTACTCCGGCTTTCTATAAACCATTTGTGCTCATCAGATGTATGATTAGGTACAAGGTCAAGAATCAACTTCATATTACGGGTATGTACATCCACTAATAAGGAATCGAAATCTTCCATATTCCCAAACATGGGATTGATTTCAACATAATCTGAGACATCATAACCAAAATCGTGCATGGGTGAAGGATAAATAGGGGATAGCCAGATTGCGTTTACATTTATACTCTGTATATAGTCTAGCCTACTTCTTATTCCCTCTAAATCACCTATTCCATCTATATTGCTATCTTGAAAGGAACGTGGATAAATTTGGTATATTATTCCACTCTGCCACCATAAATAATTGTCACCCATGATCACTCCATACTGTATTTCTTGTTCTTTTCATTTTAACAGATTGTTGGAAAACAATATTAACATAACTTGCTTCCAATAAACACACCAGTTTCCTCATAAGTACAATAGCACGCGCCCGAGCAAAACCAGATTGAACACTTTATCAGATTCTATCATCTAAGTTTAGGTGAACTCAATCTCAGAAAGGCGTATTTATTAAATGATTAACCGATTAAGAATTTCCAATACCTATAAGAATCTAATCGTCACCGCTGCGATAACGCATAACACGATTAATTCTCCTCATTTCACAATAACAACTGAGGCGCTACCAGCGAGTGCTGTGGCGAAAATAGCTCAAAAGTTATACTGGATTATTATAAAATAAGCTTAGCGACCGCCTCAGGAGCGTATAGCCCCTTTCCGAAAGTCCTTAACTTAAATCTGCACTTTGAGTAACAGTTATATCACAATGCTGGAAATGGTTTTTTAACCAGCATTCTCTAGCTGTTATAACAAAATAGAATATTTTTTGGTAGAAATATGTCAATGAAGGTTCCAACAATCAACACCGTTTAAGAAAATTATGATTCTTCATTTCATTCTAGAGGTTAGGAATCACAAGATGAATATTGTCAACATAATAAATAAAGAATGAGAAACATACCCAGGAACCCTGTCTAAATAAGCAAAATACCGTTACAATTCCAGTCTTATGATTAACATAAAGTTAGTGTCTTTGTCAATGAGAATTAAATTCAATAATTATTGTAAAGAAAAAGATATCCAACCAAATCAGGGATTAATTGTTCAAGCCATTCAACCTTTAGGAAATTTTAGGTTGCTAATGGCCAATAAACCATAGAGTTCCCTTGCACAAAGGCATCTCCTATTCAATTTAAAATTTGGTATATGCCAGTTTCAAGCATTTTTTATTTGAAGGGCTTATCTCCAGGTGCATTGTCGTATTTTATGTAACAAAATAAGAAAAATAAAAGCGGACAAACATTGTCCGGATTAATGATATGGCAATACAGGGAAAAAATTCATATTTTCAGAAATTGCCAATTATGGTATCCTATGTCCGAATTATCGAAAATATATGCATGAACTACCAATAACTCAAAATATATTAAAAATCGCTCTTCAATATGCGGAAAAAGAAGGCGCTACTCGTATAATGACCCTTAATCTAGTAATCGGTCAGCTATCTTCAGTCATCGATGACTCAATCCAATTTTATTGGCCTATCATCAGCGAAGGGACCATTGCTGAGGATGCTAAACTCTACTTCAGAAGAGTGCCTGCACAATTGAAGTGTCTTGATTGTGGAACCATCTATGAACTCGAAGATGGTCAACTAAGAACCTGCCCAAGCTGTGAAAGCAGTCAGGTTTCTATTCTTTCTGGTAGAGAATTTCAATTAGAGAGTATCCAAATCGAATAATTCGATTTACTACATTTTAAAAATCAAATAACCATGTTTAACTCAGATAAAAAATGACAAAAAAACTAACAATAGTTGAAAATATAATGAGTGCCAACGAGAAATTGGCTCAAAACAATCGCGATCGACTGGATCGTGCGGGTGTTTTTTCATTAAATTTAATGGCTTCACCAGGAGCCGGAAAAACATCCCTTATCGAAAAAACACTTGAAGCTATACAACAAAGAGTCAATGTCGCTGTTGTCGATGGAGATATTGCCACCAGTATTGACGCAGACCGTGCTATGAACGCAGGGGCAACCGCAGTTCAAATCAATACTGGTGGGGAATGTCACCTCGACGCTGTGATGTTCCAATCTGCCTTGGACCAATTTGAAGACCTGTCTCTATTTGATCTCTTAATTGTAGAGAATGTTGGTAATCTAATTTGTCCAGCAGCATTTCAATTGGGCACTCATAAGTCGATCCTGATTGCATCGATACCTGAAGGGGATGATAAACCTTATAAATATCCAACGATGTATCAAGGTGTGGACTTATTGGTAATCAATAAAATTGACCTGCTGCCTTATATACCTTTTAGAATGGATTATTTTACAAAAGGGGTAAAAATACTAAATCCTAATCTTGAAATACTACACATCTCTTGTGTTACTGAAGAAGGTTTCCCATCTTGGTTGAAGTGGATAACAAATCAGGTTGCATTAAACCAAGATTGAGCATTATTTTTCATGTCGAATATTACTCATAGCAAAATAAAGATAACTGGAATCGTTCAAGGTGTGGGATTCCGTCCTTTTGTATATGGTCTAGCAAAAGAATTGGACTTGAAAGGATGGGTTCGCAACACATCCGCTGGTGTCGATATTGAAATAGAAGGAACTGCAAACACCATTGACGATTTTATTAAAGCTTTGAATAACGGTGCCACACCTCTTTCCAGGATTGATACAATAAATGTTGATTATTGTGAACCTCAGGGGTTTGTCACTTTTGAGATACTCCACAGCGAACCTATTCCTGGTGCCTTCATTCCCATTTCACCTGATGTGTCAATTTGCAGCGATTGTCTTCAAGAATTATTCGACCCAAGTGACCCTAGGTACCATTATCCATTTATCAATTGTACAAATTGCGGTCCGCGTTTCACAATAATCAAAGACATTCCCTATGATCGACCAAAAACAACAATGGGGTCTTTCAAACTTTGTGAATTTTGCCAAAGCGAATATGAAAATCCATTAAATAGACGATTCCACGCTCAACCAGTTGCTTGCCCCACGTGTGGTCCTCATGTTTGGCTTGAAATTAATCAACATCCTCAGGATGCGTTTTACCGCAGAGACGCCATTGTGATGGCAGTGCAGATGCTTGCCCAAGGTAAGATTATCGCAATAAAAGGTCTGGGAGGTTTTCACTTATCCTGCGATGCGCTTAATTCTGATGTGGTAGACGAACTGAGACGGAGGAAACTGCGTGTCGATAAACCATTTGCATTAATGTTTCCAGATATCGAAACAGTAACCATGAATTGCTATATTAATGATGTAGAAAAATCATTGATAATATCAAAAGAAAGACCTATCGTCCTTTTAAAGAGGAAACCAGGGTCAAAAATAGCGCAATCTGTAGCCCCAGGTCAGGATACTTTAGGGGTAATGTTGCCATATACACCCTTACATTATTTATTATTCGGTGATCCAAAGAGACCCAATAAAATTGCTCAAATTCCTACAGCTTTAGTGATGACCAGCGGGAATCTAAGTGAAGAACCTATCGCTTATAAAAACCACGACGCTGTTGAACAACTGAAAGGTCTTGCAGATGCATTTTTAATGCACAATCGAGAAATTCACATGCGAACAGATGATTCTGTTGTTCGACTTGGTGTTCAACCAGATCATAAACCTGTGGAAGCTTCATACTGTCAACCGGTGCCGTATTTTATCAGGCGCTCAAGAGGATACGCACCCAACTCAATTCCTTTAACATTTGAATCAAGTCAAACCCTGGCAGTAGGTCCAGAACAAAAAAACACATTTTGTCTGTTGAAAGACCATTATGCATTCTTAAGCCACCATATTGGGGATATGGAAAATTACGAAACATTAAAATCATTCGAAGAAGGGATCAACCATTACGAGAACTTGTTCCGGATTAAACCACTAGTTCTTGCCTGTGATCTCCACCCCAATTACCTTTCGACCAGGTATGCACTTGAACGTGCAGCCTCTTCTGGTTTACAGTTATTTCAGATCCAACACCACCACGCTCATATCGCAGCCTGCATGGCAGATAACGAATTAAAAGGTGATCATTCGGTTATCGGAATTTCATTTGATGGGACGGGTCTGGGCACTGATGACGCGATCTGGGGGGGTGAATTTCTAATCTCAGATTACATTGGTTATCATCGATTCGCACATCTGGAGTATTCACCTCTTCCAGGTGGTGATGCTGCTACAAAAAATCCTTATAGAATAGCGTTGGCTCAACTTTGGTACCATGATATCGATTGGGACAGGGAATTGTCTCCTGTACTTGCTGCATGTGGCGATGATTTGTCTCTACTCCGTTCTATGCTCGAAAAAGGAATAAATACACCCCTGACATCAAGTATCGGCAGATTATTTGATTCAGTATCATCTCTCATTGGTATACGCAATGAGGTTAATTATGAAGCTCAGGCAGCTATTGAACTTGAAGCCACAGTAGATATCGATGAGGAAGGAAGTTATCCATTTGAAATCAAACAACCCTTTCGACAAAAGAATATGGGTGAACGAGAAACCGAAACGCTAATTCTTGGCACACGATTATTGTTTCAAGCCATAATAGAGGACATCCATATCGGAACAAATAAATCAAGGATTGCTGCTAAATTCCATAATGGCTTAGCCAATATCACTCTAGAAACGTGCCGGCTAGCTCGAAAACTTCATGGGATAGATGAAGTTGCACTGAGTGGTGGAGTATGGCAAAATATGGTCTTACTGAAAAAGACATATCAGTTATTAGAAAAAAACGATTTTGTCATTTATTTACATAAAAACGTTCCTACAAACGATGGTGGTCTTGCTTTAGGTCAGGCAGTTATCGCTTCAATGAATCATAAAAAAATAACAAATTGATAGGTGATTTATGTGTTTAGGTATCCCAGGAAAAATAATTGAAATTTATGAAAAAGATCGTATGAAAATGGGTAAGGTTGATTTTGGTGGTGTTGTTCGAGAGGCGTGCCTCGACTTCGTACCAGAAGCAAAAATAGGTGATTACACGATCATCCATGTAGGTTTTGCTATCAGCCTAATTAGTGAAGAAGAAGCACTTGGTACGCTAGAAATGTTACGAGAAATTGATCAATTGGGAGAAGACCTGAACTTGTATGAAGAAAAAGCCTAAACCATATATAGCGAAAGGCTAGACAATTTCCTGAGCATTGAATGAACAGGTAGGAATTTTCCTTCTGAATACTTATGAAATATATTACCGAGTATCGCGATACAAAATTAGTACATCAAGTTTTGGATGAGATTAGCCGATCTGTTAGCCAGCCTTGGATTGTCATGGAGATTTGTGGTGGTCAAACTCACGCGATTGTTCGCCATGGAATCGATCAACTCCTTCCCAAGGAAATTGAACTTGTTCATGGACCGGGTTGTCCAGTTTGCGTAACACCACTAGAACTTATTGACAAAGCATTGGCAATATCTTCCCTACCGGGTGTGATTTTTACATCCTATGGAGATATGTTACGGGTTCCTGGGAGTGAACGGGATTTATTTTCTATCCGAGCTTCGGGTGGTGATGTTAGGGTAGTTTACTCACCCATAGATGCACTTAAAATTGCCCAGGAAAATCCAACAAAAGAAGTGGTTTTTTTTGCCATTGGCTTTGAAACCACTGCACCTGCAAATGCTATGAGCGTCATTCAGGCAGATCGATTGGGTGTACAGAACTTCAGCATATTGACATCTCACGTGTGCGTTCCCCCAGCTATGCACGCAATTCTAAGCTCCCCATATAACCGGGTCCAGGGTTTTCTAGCTGCTGGACATGTCTGTTCCGTGATGGGTTTCTGGGAGTACATCCCGATTGCAGAAAGATATCGAACGCCAATTGTTGTGACTGGCTTTGAGCCATTAGATATCAGTCGTGGCATCCTTGAGACTGTAAAACAACTTGAATCAGGTGAATTCAATGTAATAAATGCCTATCAGCGAGCTGTGACTTTAAATGGGAATAAACCTGCTCAGGAAGTTATTAATCGAGTATTCGAAAAATGTGATCGAAAATGGCGTGGGATAGGCGTAATTCCTGGTAGCGGGTTATGTGTAAAGCCCGATTATTTGGCATTTGATGCTGAAAAGAGATTTCATGTTGAATCCGTAAAATCCGAAGAATCTCCCCTATGTATTTCAGGACAGATTCTACAAGGCCTTAAGAAACCCTTTGATTGTATAGCTTTTGGTAAGGAATGCACACCCCAAACACCACTAGGCGCCACAATGGTCTCTTCAGAGGGCGCTTGTGCAGCATACTATAAATATGGCAGACACATCACAAGCTAGGTGTAAATTAATTAACAATGAACAATAATCAAAATTTACCGGAAATTAATGGGATCGTTTGCCCAGTACCATTAAGCCATCATACAAAAATTCTTATGGGACATGGTAGCGGGGGCAAAATGATGAACGATTTGATCAAAAATATCTTTTTACCTCCCCTAAATAATCCTGCATTAAATGCTGGTGATGATGCTGGAGTGGTGGAAGCAACTCCTTCCTTGCGACTGGCAATAAGTACAGATGCGCATGTTGTCTCTCCTTTATTTTTCCCAGGTGGTGATATCGGCAAGTTAGCTGTTTGCGGCACTGTGAATGACATCTCCATGCTAGGCGCAGAACCAAAATACCTGACAGCAGGTTTCATTCTAGAGGAAGGACTTGATATTACCATCCTGGAAAAAGTTGTCCAATCCATGAAGTATTCAGCAGAAGAAGCAGGTATTGAAATCGTAGCGGGAGATACAAAAGTCGTTCAAAAAAATAAAGCAGATGGATTATATATAACAACAGCAGGTGTTGGATTGATTAACATAGATATTGTTCTAGGGGGTGCCCAGGCAAAACCAGGGGATGTGGTTTTAATATCAGGTACAACTGGCGACCATGGTATTGCCGTCCTGGCTGCTCGTGGAGAATTGGGGCTTGAAACGGATATCGAAAGCGATATTGCCCCACTGAACCATCTTGTCCGTGATGTCCTAACTATCAGTAATGAAATACATGTACTTAGAGATCCGACTCGCGGCGGCGTTGCCTCAACTCTAAATGAAATCGCCGCACAATCTGGTGTTGGTATCATCTTGAATGAAGACTCAATACCAATTAAACCAGCAGTACAAGCAGCCTGTGAAATACTTGGTTTTGATCCTCTTTACGTTGCAAATGAGGGGAAAATGATCGTAATTGTTTCCAAAAATGATGCCAAGAAGGTTCTAGCCTTGATGAAAACCTTAAGATATGGTGTTGATGCTGCCATAATTGGGAAAGTAACGGACACGCCTCCAGGAAGAGTACTAATGAAAACTTCGCTAGGATCCACGCGGGTTATCGATGTTCTCGCAGGAGAAATGCTTCCAAGAATTTGTTAATAAATCGGTTGACACTGAAGGTTGATGGTTGACTATACTGAAAGCACTTTATTAGAAAAGGCGGCAAAACACATTCGAGGAAAAGAGTATCAACAAGCGCTCGATGTTCTTGTACCTTATCTTAGAGAAAACCAACAATCCGAACAAGCCTGGTTTTTGTTAAGTTTTGCTTTAAAAGATCCTCACAAAATAATTTACAGCTTAGAAAAAGTTATTGAAATTAATCCAGAGAATAAACGAGCAGAAGATAGATTAAAAAAAATCCAGGAAATAATATCATCAAAGAAAAAAGAGAAAATATCAGAAAATAAGCCTGAGAAAATCCCTACGCACCCTAAAAAGAGGAGCTTACCTTGGGCTACCTACCCATTAGCACTTTTCATCATATTCCTGATCGGGTTTGTTGTCATTGTCAAGATTTTCCCAACATTTTCACCTCGAAGAACACAAACAACGGTTCAAACAGGTGAAGGGGTACCTTTTGGTCCACCATCATTCACCTCCACAGAGACCGAACAACCGACCCTCTTACCAACAAATACACCTGCCGTCGAAATCTTACTTCCCCTCACACCGACATCCCCCCCCTTAATCGCAACTCGGGATTTTGACACACCTCAAGGTAGTCTTGCCCAACAAATGGATGACATACAAAACCAGGTAGCGACGATTAGGGGTTTAAGCATTCTTGTAGACAACCCTCGCTACCTAATCCGTCAAAACGAGGTTTATAGTATTGTCAGCAAAATTTTCAGTGATAATTTCAGCAGAGAAGATATTCGTGATCAAAGCCTCGTCCTCCAATCTTTAGGTTTAATTGATCCAACATACGATTTATATTCTCATATGCTGGGACGTATAGATGAGGGGTTCGGAGGGTTTTATCTCCCTTCGACAGATGAAGTATTTGTTATCGGGGAAAATTTCTCAGCGATAGAAAAATTTGTTTATGCCCATGAATATGATCATGCATTAATAGATCAACAATTTCACTTAGAGGAACTTGGTGTTTATCCATTATGCAAATCAGTCTCTGATCGATGTTATGCAATTAACGCATTGATAGAAGGCGATGCGGTATACCTGATGTACCGTTGGTTGGAAGCATACGCCAGTGAAGAGGATATTGCTGCTATCGAGAAAGCTCAATTTACCCCATTTGATGAAGCGATATCAAGCAACGACTTTCTTGCGCCTTATTTAATACGTGATGCGTCTTTTAGATATTCAGATGGTAGAAATTTTGTTGAATTTTTGTTCGAGAGAGGTGGTTGGGACCTGGTGAATCAAGCCTATCAGGACTTACCAAATACCACTGAAAAGATTATTCACCCTGAGAAATATTTGAGTGATGAAAACCCAATTCATGTTCAACTAGCCTCCATTGATCATTTACTCGACAATACTTGGGAGGAACAAGATACTGGAACGCTTGGGGAACTAATGACTGAAATGATCTTGGGATATAATGAAAATTACCTTGTACAAATCGATCCAAGTAAGGCAGCCAATGCTGCATCGGGCTGGGGGGGGGATCAATATCAAGTTTTCTATCAGAGCAGAAATAACCAGATCTTAACAGTGGCTATGTGGGCATGGGATACCCTAGATGATCGTAATGAGTTCTGGGAGGTAATATCAGAACACCTAAACCGGAGATATTTCGGTAAACAAATTCAAGAAACAAAGGATACCTGTTGGACAAAAATAAATGATCATTTTAGCTGCATCTATAAGTGGAACAAACAAACCCTCTGGATCACCGCCCCATCAATGTCACTCATTTCCCAAATATTAGCGGAATATCCAAACTTTAAATAAACTTGGAGTCAATCATTACCCATGAAATATGCCCTCCAGACTCGATCTTGGTTACACAATCCTCAAATAAATTTGCTATCTCTGTAGGTGATAGAAAATGACTACGCATACCCAGGATTTTTTCTGCAACTGCCAAACCTTTAATAACAAACTTTTCAATATTGGGTTCTTCAATAATGATCCGCCCCCCAGGCTTAAGAACTCGCAGTAGTTCTTTCGCTGTATCAGCCTGATCGCATACGTGATGAAGTGCATCGATCATAATAATTCGATCGAATATACCATCCCGAAAGGGTAAATTTTCAGTATGAGAACATACTGTTAACAATCCGCTCTTATTATTCGCTTGCAATAACATTTCGTACGAAAGATCTGCAACAATAATATGATCTGTCAGGGTGCGTAAAAACTGAGCGATTCTGCCAGTCCCACCTCCTGCATCCAATAAAAAGCCAGCATTTGGTAGATCGATTTTTTCTAATAATATTCCCATCTCCCCAGGAGAAAAAATACGATCATAAAATGGAGCGATTAAATCAAAATGATCAAATATCGGCATGATCGAAAATCATAAAAACAAACATGCAAACCCACGAGCAATCAAGGCAGAAATTAAGGCGACAACAACTGTTAACCCAGCAATGAAAAACATATCACGGGTGTTGAGTTCTCTTTTTAACGCTGCCATTGTAGCTAAACAAGGCACATAAAAAACCACAAAAACAGTAAAGGTGACCATCTGTACATTTGTCAGTGCAGCAGAAAAATCAGTGACATTTAACGCCTGCCTCAGCATAATTAAAGATAATTCTTTTCGTAGAATCCCAAATATCAGTGGAACCCCAACTGCAGATGGCAAACCTAGAAGCCAGGTGATTGGTCGAACTAGCGCATTGAACCAATGAGAGAAATTCAATCGTTCTAATATTGCAAGGATAATACTACCAATTATTAATATTGGCCATGCTTCAACAATGAATTCTCTGGCGCGATACCATGTTTTCTTGATGATCGAATTCAAAGTAGGCATGCGATAAACAGGGATTTCTAAGATCAATCCTGGTGTAACTTCTGGGATCATCTTGGATAATATCCTTCCAGTAATGGCGATTATAAGGATATTAAATAAGTAAATCGCTAAAGCATATTCTGGACCCAGGTAGAAGGCAACCAATCCAAAAACAACTGCAAGTCGTGCGGCGCAGGGTACCAATGTGGCTAAGGTTGCTGCTAATAATCTGTCTCTTCTCTCCTCTAAAATACGCGTTGACATCACCGCCGGGACATTACAACCATAACCCAGGATAAATGGCACTATTGCTTTTCCATGTAATCCCATCCGGTGCATAAGTGCGTCCATTAAAAAAGCCAGGCGAGGAAGATATCCAATATCTTCCATGATACTCAATCCAAGCAAGAACGGCACCAGGTAAGGGATCACTATTGCGACACCTCCAGAAATACCCTGGAGAATACCAACCAAAATATCAGAGATAAATGTATCCGGACCAACCTGATTTGATACATAATATATTAAGTTATTAAAAACTGAGAGAAGTGGTCCTTCTAGTGTGCTTCCAATTCCATAGATGACTTCAAAAAAAAACCACAATATAACAATAAGCGCAATGTAACCCCAGAACGGGTGGAGCAGGAAATCATCGATATAATCCCTTTTTGTCAAGCGACGTTCTGTTTGTTGAACAACACGGTGAGACATTCTCGATGACAATCCATGTCTCTCAGCATTTAATGCCCATATAGAAGATTGACCTCGTGATTTTTGGATGGTTGCTTTCGCTTCTTTAATCGCTTTAGTAATTTCCCTGGTGTCACAAGTCAAACAATTGAACAAGTCCGCATTATCCTCTAGTAATTTTATAGCCAAGGCATCTTTTCCTAATGAGTTGTTGTGTTCTTTCAGACTTAAACTGATAATGCGAATAGCATTTTCGATATCTAAGCTGTAAGTAGGTCTTTTTGCTACCAATTTATTATGGGCAACTTCAAACGCTGTCGTAAAAACCTTGCGCACGCCTCTACCCTTACTTGCAATAAGGGGTAAAACGTCCACATCTAGAAGTTCTTGTAGCTCTGGCCCGTCGATATTGATTCCCATTCTTGCTGCCTCATCCATCATATTCAGTGCAACAATCATTGGCTGACCAAGTTCCAAGAGTTCAATTGTTAAATCTAATCCTTGTGATAGATGAGAGGCATCAATAACATTGATAATCGAATCCACAGGATTCATGGTTAGGTATCGTAAGACCTCAGCTTCTGCCGGATTCGTTCCAGAGAGAGTATACGTGCCTGGTAAATCAACCAGGTCTACAATTTCTCCTAAAACGCGAACCCTGCTCTCTGTGAATGTTATAGTAGTACCAGAAAAGTTGCCGGTCTCAGCTTTGTAACCGGCAACTTGGTTGAAGAGTGTACTTTTCCCACAATTGGGTTGTCCAACGAGTGCAAACCTCATTAATTTGTCTCCACGACAACCACCTTAGCTGCAACACCACGTCCCAAAGCTATAGATCGGCCTTCGACTTCAACGAGAATCGGCCCTCCAAGCGGTGCGTGTCTAAGGACTCGAGCTTGATTCCCTGGAATCAATCCCAATTGCCTAAGTTTGTGTTCTAATCTCATTCCTCCTTTAAAACTCACTATTTTTACAGTTTGACCAGTTTCAACTTGTATTAATGTCATCAGGTACTCCAGATTTGGAATGAATTAGCTCTCAATATCCTAACTCAGCGAGCTAAAAGTTGTCACTTATAAAATTAATACCGTACAAGGTTTCGCCTAAGAAATCTAAGGGAGCTAGGTGAAATAAAAACCTTGTTTGCAATGGTAGATTAATTATATCGCTAATTATTATATCCCCCAATTTTATTGATCCTTAGATTCAACTCATAAGTGCAACGATGATGAGGTCAAAAGAGGCAAGCTGAGG
>CAZTJD010000023.1:15621-37155 GCA_964613985.1 uncultured Anaerolineales bacterium | reverse complement strand
AAATCAAGTGGGGTCTCAATGACATCACTCTGCGGTCGGTGGATTACGTTGACGCACCAATTGCACTACCAACTCCTCGTAGCGCGCCTGCTTGCGCAGCAACGCTACGAGCAGAGCAAACGCCAGGATGCTCATGAACAACAAACCGATCGTGTTGTGGAGTGTCATGGTTTGGTGTTGGTATTGAAAATTTCCACTCTTCGTCTGCGAGCCTTCATTATTGCTGGTTGATTGTTTATTCTCTTCGGTCATCGGATTGTACTTCCAGTTTCAAACATGAATTTCAACTTGTATTTCAAAATCTGATATGGTCAAATTGAAGCGAAAGAGTGCCAATTTACAGCAGTTTCATTACTTATTCATAAACTACTATCCTAAATCATCGCAGCACGCGATTCGCTTGTATTTAATAAAAAACACTCACCGAAATTCTACCATACAAGAATTCTTGTCGTCACCCTAGTCGGTGTGCTACTAAGACGATTAACTTCGAGCAAAGCCCAATGATTTGCATTACCTGGCTGTGGCAGGGACGGCGAAGCTGTCCAACGAGAAAAAGGCAGAGGCGTGGAAAATGCCTGAAAACGGCGCAGAATCCCACTTGTCGGGTGGTAGGGTAAGTTTATCGAAGGGATCAGCAAGATGAAATTACCAAAGAGTAAGATCCCAAATCCCAACCAAAACCACAAGTAGAGTTGTGTGAGCGTCAGTGCCCATCGGCGTTTCCTCATATGCCCTATTCCAACGGGAAGGAATAAGGCTGCGATGAGATAGTAGCCAATATTCTGCACCACCAAAGCAGCAAACCAAAGTGACCCCATCCCAAAACCATGATAATAGAACTGACCACCTTCTGAAAAGAGATAGAAAACGAATATCTCGAGTGGCCCGTAGTATGCTGCCACCAAACCAATCAGGATCAGCACAAGACCGATTGCTTTTAGAAAAATGGTGGTTATTTTCCGCATTTCTTCATTCCCATGTAAATATATTGCCAGCTAACGAGGGCGTAACCTACCCGTGTTTTGGCTCTGGAAGCTGCGCAATCAGAGCCAAAGATGATTGCCTTATGCACCTCATTCCTCGTTGTGTAGCAAGTCAGGGTTGATAAGGGGTTGGGCAACTTTGAATTTAATTTTGTATCTGTTATGCCACGGTCCTACTTTCTGTTATCTGGAATATTCTCGTTATGATTGATCAGAGATTCGAGAAAATACCTAGCATGATCGGGATATCCATCCCAGCATGGAGTAGTATCGAGCCCCATACGCTGTCTGTTTTTTTCATTATGTATCCAAGGGCGAGAGCAAGAGGAAAGGTAACCGCGAGGAATATTCTATTGTCCGCAGTATATGACACCCAGGAATGAATACCGGTGAATATAAATGCAAGTAGGAAAACTGACAGATGTATCCCAATAATCGGCTCAAGTTTACGCAAGAATAAACCCCGGAACAGCATCTCTTCCATGGCGCCGTTCGCCACTACAAAGATCAATATCCAGGGTGTCAAGGGAATGATGCTGGCCAGGCTAGGGTTTTGTAGGTTGAACAGGCTTGCCAGTGGGATGGCTCCGACAGCAAAGATGAAGAATGCGCTAAAACCGATGATGAGCCCCAGTTTCAAGTTGCCTTTTTGGATGTAAATCGAGCCGAGATTGTTACCCGACAGAAGGTTGAATATAACGATCACACTTACGACCACGAAGCATTCGTTCAGCTTCGGGAGAGCCCAACCGGCAGGGGTGGTGTCAATTATACCCAGCTGCTTGATCATGTACTTGCCAAAGACAAGATCCAGGGAGATCGCCACGGTCAGGATGAAGAAGGCGAACAATACCTGCCAGTACTTTTCAAAGCGCTTGCTCCTACTGGCCAGCAATGCAACCACCAACAGCAAGCCACCCACGCCGATCTTGGTTAGGTAATCATTGATCCAGCCAAGCCTAGGCACGGCAACCCATGGGTTGAGAACGATCATGATGGACGAGCCAATGGTTATGAAGATCAAAGCAAAGATGACGCGTTGCCCCCATTCTCTTGCCGAAAGACAGTCCCTTTTCATAGAAATACTCCTTCTGCTAATATAGAATTGAGCTGCCCAACAGTTGTGTAACCGGCTCGCCGGATTAGCAATCCGACAAACCTTAAGTGGAGCCAAAGTTTTCATTTTTCGCGCCTCGTACCAGAGCCGAAGGCGAGTCCGGTTAACGCGGGTTGGGCAGTTTTTTTTCTTGCAAAGTAGTTAAGGATCGCACATACCATAACTTGAATGCCAGTTTACCGCTGAGCCTTTTTCATTCCACCATTGTCTAGCTGTTGCAACAATACTTCCTTCTGGATCATCTGCTGATATAGAATTTGCCAAGAAAGAAGGAGAAATCTCAATCTCATACTGACTTGCAACAAGGTCTTGTTCGGTAATTTTTTCTAGTGCGAATGCCGCCGCAGAACGAACTTTTGAATCAGAATGCCATAAAAGAGGTCCAATATTGCCATTGGCACATGACGCTCTACTCCCCGTGCTACTTAATAAAATAATTGAATAAATAAGGGCTTCTGGTGTTTGGTTGGGATTATAACTTGAGTCCAGGTTGCTAAAAAGGGTCACTATTGTTGTTGAAGTTATGTCGGTTCCGAGATTAATAAGAGCCTGCGCTGCAAGATACGAATCTTGACGAGGAAAGTTGATCGCCCCCGCCAAATCGCCTGACGCGTCAGCCGCATTTGACATCGTAGAAAGTTGTTTTACTGCTTCAGAAAATTCTGCATATGCAGTAGATTTCGGGTCATATTGTGGTGATTCAGGATTTGACGCATAAATAATGGCTCTAATGTGGTCAATCGTAAGTGTTGGACTTGGTGTAATCGTGGGCGCCGGTAGAATAGATGGCAATGTTAAAGTTGGAATAGCAGTTTCTGTTGGAACGACTTTAGCCGCTGGTGCACACGAAACCAAGATAAAGACGATAAGTAAAACTGTAGCGATGTTTTTAATTTTCATTCGTATCTTATTGTGCATAAACCGCCCAACTCATGATTAGGAAGCCTCAGGCACACTAGAACTTATAGGTACCTAGCGGTCTAGTTTTTTAGGATGTCCAGGAAAAAATAAGTAAAAAAACTGAGAAAAGTATAGCATAAAAAAACATCGGAAATTAACCTATGGCACAAAAAATAAAAAGCCTCTCAACCAGGTTGGCAGCGCTATATACCTTAAGTATTAAGTCTATCGAATGGAACAATAAACCGTAGATTGGGTAAGGTGTAATATCCTCTTTCAGAACAAGATCCATCTCAATGATATGAGAAAAAATGACCTGCCTAATTGGATTAAGCGAAAATGGAAAGGAGAACCAGGTAAAAACACAAGTTGTTATCGACTGGTGAGTACGGCAATCGTAACCAGGATGTTTTTTTTCGCCTTTATTAAAGCCTTAGAACGCCTGAGACCTCTCTCTAGCTGCACGTACCGAAGCCCGATGCGATACCCATCTGGGAAAGCTGGGAAGGCTATGACCAGGACGGAGAGCTGAAAGTATTGCACCATCATTAAACCTTCGGCGTTGTCGGCGTGTGGTTGTATAATATTGTAGTTGGTATCTATGTTGCGGGTGAAATCGAGTCCTTGATCACGCCGCAATTTGGCGGCAGTTTGACCCACGCAAGTGCGAGGTATAAAAGCGTGCTTGGCGAAGTTGCGTCACACTGGGAACTGAAGGATGGAAAATTCTTGCTTGATGTGACGGTTTCATGCAATTGCCCTGCGAAGGAGGTTCTACCAAACGGTGAAACCTACAGGGTCGAAAGCCATCGGCAAATATTCAAGAAGAAAAACCTTTCTACCCTTTAAGGAGGTAGGCATGACAAAAAAGAAAGTCGCGCTGTTTGGCGCTTCGGGGACAATGGGCTTTCAAGCATTCAAGGAACTTTGGAAACGACGCGACAAACATGACATCAGCATCCTGGCTTTGCCCTCGGAGAAAAACAAGTGCTTGTTCCGCTCTTATGAAAGGGAAGCAGGCTTGAGGTCCGTGCGGGGTGCAGGGGTATCCGAAAACAACGGGATGAAAATTGTTTGGGGCGATGCAACCAACTACGAGGATGTCGTCGAAACCATCAAGGAGGCTGACTGGGTGCTGAATTGCATGGCTTATATTTCCCCGATGGCGGATTATCATCCTGAAATCGCGGGCGCGGTCAACGTGGATGGGATTGCCAATATCCTCAAAGCGATCCAGGCCGAGAGGGATGGGGTGGAGCGGATCCATTATGTGCATACTGGTACCGTAGCTGAGACCGGCAATCGCCCGGTGGGAATCCACGTGGGACGTGTTGGGGATCCGTTAAAGCCCTCCGTTTTTGATTATTATGCCATTACCAAGATTATTGGTGAACGAATGGTGATGGAATCGGAACTTAAATATTGGGTGTCTTTGCGGTTAACTTTTATCATGCCAACAACTTACAAGGAATTCATGGCGCTTAATGATGCCATAATGTTTCACGTACCATTCGACGCACGGGAGGAAAACATCACTGACCGCGACGCAGGGTTCGGTATGGTCAACTGCCTTGATATCCCAGATGAGTCAGATTTTTGGCGGCGGGTGTATAACATGGGTGGTGGACCGGGAATGCGCGTCATCGCTTATGATCTTTTAGCAGAAAACTACAAGCGTAATGGGCTGGATGTACATGCCTGCATGGAGCGAAACTGGAATGGGGTTCGTAATTTCCACATGCAGTATTATGAAGACAGCGCCATACTGAACGAATACCTGCATTTCTGGCGTGATACACTTGGGACGTACTACCAAACGGTAGAGGCAGATACACCCTTGATGATGAAACTGGTAGCTGCGCTGGCGCGTAAAATCCCTGCTTTCCGTACCGTCGCGGAAAAACGTGCCTATGCCATGAACAAAAAATGGGCTGAGAACCATCGTAACAGTCCGCGATACTGGTACCTGCACCGAAACGATATGCGGATCACGACCTTTTTCAAGAGTTATGAAGATTACGAAAACATACCGGGGTGGGATGTGGATATGCCCAATCTTGATCTGGACGCATCCTGGAAGCGCCTCGATCACGGATACGATGAAAATAAGTCCGAACTTGAATTGAGTGATTTGGTAGGTGCTGCACAGTTCCGCGGGGGGAAGTGCCTATCTGAGGAATGGGATGGAAATATGTATTCACCGCTAAAGTGGGAATGTGCTTTTGGACACACTTTTAGAGGGCGACCTTTCACAATAATCAAGGCTGGACACTGGTGCCCGAAATGTGATACCACCTGGCACGGAGATGAGCACGCAAAAATGAATCCTTACTTTGCCCAGGTCTGGTATGCAGATCATTCGCTTGATGAGAACAACTTTTACCCGGAAGATTGTATCAATGATATTAAAAATGCAGACCGGGAGTACGAAGGAAATAAACCTAATTTCTAAGATGTAGAATACTTACATCGGGATTAAGGATGGCTACTACAGCTCGTAATTTCCTGGCGAGTAATCTCGGTGTTGAAAACGGGTTCGCTATCCTTTGCGGATTAGAAAACAACAGGTTTCCAAAACGAACTATCGATGCGCAATGATCTTGATAATTCTAAATATTCATGGGGATGATGAAGCGAGCTCAGTTCGTTCAAGAGCAGATGGAGTAATACAAAAACAGGTTAATGGTTCCAGTAATTCTGGCATTTCGTACTCCTTATGAGTTCACGGAATCCGCTGCTCAATGAGCTGCGTTACATATGCTGGGACGGGAACGGCGAAGCTGTCCAACGAGAAAAAGGCCAAGGCATAGATAAGTACTTGAAAATGCTACGAAATCCCGCTATCAGATGCACGCTTATTGGACAGAATCCCAGACTCAGACCTGTCTAAAATGCCGGTCACAATACTCTCTGGCGAATTTGAGAAGCACCAGGACAGATGAGGAACAACAACGGCATGGCGATGATGAACCCGACCGACCACTTCCCCAATGTGGTTATTTCGTATGAGGTATCTGGTCAAGGCACCTGCTAGTGGACTGTCAAGCCTGAATCAATAGAATTTGGAAATTAGAAATTTAATCAGACTAAGTTAAAAACAAGGCAGAGATTGCCACGTTCCGCTGTCGCTACACTCGGCATGACGAGTGTAAGAATGATATTGGATAGAGTACCTGTAGACTGTCAAAGATGAAGATTTTGAATGTTTCGATTAAAAAGAGGCGGTTTTAGCAATCCAAAATGGAGATGCTTCATTCCGCTTTGCTCCATTCAGCATGACAATAAGAAGAATGATTTTTGACAGAGGATTAGCAATTTCTGGCGAATGCTGCCTAATGTTTAGTTGAGCTGCAGGGCGTTTTTTCTACTGATGTTATTCAATCCAGGCCAATTTTTCCTTTTCGCGGCGAGTACACTCGTGGCGTAGCCACATCAGCTTGAGCCGGTGTCAGGCCTGATGGTAATGACATACCATACATATCCCGGTTAATTTTAAGAAATTCTCCCAGTTTTCGGGTTTCATTCTGTAAGTATTCCATCCATTCACTTGCTCTCGTTCCCATATCTTCATGTTGAATGAACTCGTAGTACGTTCTGATACCCCACAGATGGCGGTAAACATTTTCTCCTTCTCTGCTTCCCCAAATTACAAACTTCTCCAGATCCATCGGCCTGGCGTCGTCAGGACTAATAACTTGCTGTTGAGATTGAAGGAATTCGGCGTAGAATTCAACAGATTTGACATATGCATCGATCGTTCTTGCCAGTTTCTTTGCTTGTTTCATAAATTCTCTTCATCCAAAATATTCTCCTTTTCTTTTAGCGAGCTACCGGTGGCGTATGCTGACCTGGCTTTTTGTGCAGGCAACAACGTTAGCAATACTCAGATTGCCTTTACACGACACGTTTAGCCTCCGATATAGCCGTGTCAGCTACAACTGGGGTCAGGTGTATTTCTTCATTCTTAAATATAAGATTAATCCGTAAATGCCGCTAACAAACAAGATTACATCCTCATAAACACCATATCTGAGAATTTGGATAAATGGTTTGAACGGAATCGCCAAAAATAACAAGAGAAAAAATATGAGTTTATCAACTTGAGTAATTGCCGTTGTAAGGAAGATAATACCAAGAGCTGTTGTTGGACACGGGAATGTGCCAGGAACCATGAGCCTACTAAAATCGTGGCCCAAAGCTACTCCAAATAATGGATAGCATATTATGTGTCTACTGAAAAAAGGTAGTGGATGATTTCTAGATGGAAAAAGAAACCCAAAAAACCGAGTTTTTCGAGGCTATTACCCTTAAGATTGCTGATTTTCGAGTCTAAGACGGAAAACTTATACCATCAAACCATATCTTCTCGGTGTAACGTGGTGCAACCGGTGTACCACGGCATGGAAATTATGGACTCTTTGGATATTTTAGTCTGAGAAAAAGAATACCTGTTCAGGATCTTTCTTTTGACTTGCCCAGTCGTAGTAGTAGATCCCAAGCATTAAGACTGGCAATCCAAAACAACACGATTACCACTGGTACGAACCAATAAAACCCACCAGTCTTGCCCATCAGAATGGTCACCGCAATGATCAATACCGCAACAAAACAAATCACTGGAACGGCAAAACGGAATGCAATGCTGCCTCTTCGCCGGTAACGCGGCCGGTTACTACGAGCCTCCAATATTCGGTTAACTGAGATATACAACACCATCAGATCAATTCCCAGCATCGGCAATCCTAATCCTAAAGGTCCCTGGTCGGGGATAAGGAAAATAAGAGCAAACATGATTGTAGAGAGAAAACTGGCAAACGCTTGTGCGGCTAATAAACGTAAGTCAGCATTCTCTTTTCGTGTGAGCACAGCGACATTCAGCGATAGGCTGACAAAGAGCAGTCCCATGAGGGCAGCCGCTGCATCACCAATAACATGATAAAAATCGTGCCAGCTTTCAACGGCTTGTGCGAATGAATCCATATCGATCTCCTTTTGATTACATGTGCATGAATGGCTTGCTCCTTGAAAGTCTACCGCCCAACAGCTCGTGTTAACAGCGGCTGGAGGGACGTAGACTCGCTCACGAAATGAACAAAACCCAGCTTGTAGAACGATGCTCTAGGGGCTGGATCCCATCAAGCGGGGATAGCGCCTCGCACCTGTTTAATGCAGGCATTGTTGAGTAAATTCCACGGGATAGAGGATGGTTTCAATCTTTTCTCAAGAGAAAAATATTCAATGGGGAGACAATATTTCGCCGGCGAGAAATAAGATTAGCAGCGCTCCGATTAAGCCTGAGACATAAACCAGAAGCGCATTCTCCTTTTGCCTGGTGACTGCCAGCAGACCGGTGATGAAGGCCGAAATGCCAGCACCCATGCCAGCCAGCATGGTGAGCGCCAGGGCTGGTCTCGCGGCAATATCCGCCAGAATCGTGCGACCTGCCGGGACAGATTGATATATCGAGTCTGTAAATGATGAACCGATGAGGAACAACAACGGCATGGCGATGATGAGCCCGACAGACCACTTCCCCAATGTCGTTATGGGTAAAATTCTCAAAGGTCGTTTGGTCATACATCTTTCCTTTCGTTTTTATCCTTTTGACCGCGCTTTTCCCGTTTCCTTTTGGAGAGGTTGGGTAATAACAACAAATAGCACCCTGTCAGTGCCATGACAAAAACCATTCCCTGTTGAATCCGGAGCAAGACAGCTCCAGTTTCAGTCTGGCGCATGAAGATGAGAAGAATTATGAGGACCAGAAAAGGATAAGCAAACCAACGATGAAATTTACGAATCCATTTGTTCAGGGAAGCTGACATTGGACGCTTTTTCCTTTTTCCATGCTTTCTTACTTAATCATCGCCAATATCCGGTGAAAAATATTCCCAATGAGTCATTCTAATACTAGCATATGCATCCGTATAAAAGGCAAAAACTACAAGATCCTCAGCGATGTTGCTACGACCGATGGCTTTGACACTGCCATCCAGGTGCGGGAGTTCTTCCCAAGTTTCACCTTTGTCTTTCGACTTCAAAACCAGGCCGCTGCAGCCATTGTCGCCGCAGTCATTTCCAAATACAATCAACGTGCCTCTGTACCGGAAAATCCATCTCAGATAGACCGAGGACCCGGAAAACTTTGAAACTGTCCAGCTTTCTCCGCCATCTTCAGTCACCAGAATGACCCCAGAATCCTCGCTGAATCCACCAACTACCACTCCATGGAGATCGTCAAAGAAGAGTACATCGTACAAAAATGCCTCTTGGAGGGGAACCTCGAGTTCGTTCCAGGTAACGCCGCCATCCATAGTCTTGATAAGATAAGGGGGACTTCCTCCCACAGCATAGCCCACCTCTTCAGAGGGGAACGTAATCCCATTCAGCCCAGCTTTTGCAGAAGAAGGAAGATCCTGTTCAACCCAAGTGATCCCGTCTTCAGAGCGCATCAACAACGAACCGCCGTTCTCGTAGAAGCCAATAGCCCACCCTATACCCGCAGGCGAAAAATAGACTTCGTTGACCATAGCCTGTGTTTGTAGGCCGATTGCCTTCTTCCAGGTTTGTCCACCGTCCTCCGTGCGCAGGATCACTGGGGTGCGATCGTTATAATCCTGCCCAGCGGCATAACCTGTCACAGCATCCGTGAAAGTGACCGAGTTGAGGTCACCGATTTCTAACCCAGTCTCCACATCGGCCCAGTTTCTGCCGCCGTCGGTAGTCAGCATCAAGACCGGGATGAGCGGATTGACATCTTCCGCACGACTTGTTAACCCCACAGCCAGACTATGATTTTCATCTATGATAAAGGAGCCATGAAGCACGATTTCAGATGAGATCTCGAACTCCAGGGCAGGCACTTGGGTCGGCGTAGGAAGCACTTCTGTTGCGGTTGCTGTTGGGGGCATATTTATAGCAGTGGTAGTCGCAGGAACTGTTGTAGCCGTAGGTTCTATTTCAGTTACCACTTCAACCGCCTCTTCTTCCTGAGGCGGTGTCAATGTTGATACTGGGGTCTCAACAAGCTGTGTTCCACATCCAGGCAGTAGAAATACACCAATAGTCAAAATTTTAAAAATTGTATATTTCATTTCAGCCTTCCCATCAAAATATATGTCTAAAGGTTTTGATTCCAGGACTTTCGCTCGATAGCGGAAGTTGTAAAAAAAATTATAACTGTTTCTGTCATTGTATAGGGATTTCCGATACAAAATCGGCCCAAATCACGGTTAAAATCGAGTGCCAGCGAAAGTCCTGGGTTCTGGATGCCTAACTCGTAATTGGGGAGCTTTAGCACATTAGAACTTGTAGGTTAATAGTGGCCTGGTTTGTTGTCGGAGGACACTTCCAGGAGGCCTATTTCCTCCTGGAACGGCTGCCTGCCCCACCGCCGCCCAAAATGATCGCTGCTCCGAAGAGGAAGCCAAAGTTATACCAGCCGCCATTGTTGTGAATCTCATAGATGCTGACATTGTCATTGAACAGGGAGATGACGAAGGTGACCGGGGAGATGAACCCGTGCCACAATCCCTGCCAGAAACCGGCGACCTCGTTCTCTTCATCCTGTGTACCCTGCAATGTGTTGGGTCCCGGAGCACAAGCAGCTAAGGAAAGGATCAATGCTGCGATAAGGATGCCTAAGATGATCTTCTTCATTATTTTTTCTCCTCAATAATTGGTTTATGAATGAGTATATCTTAATCGATCACACAAACAACCTGTATTATCTGGGGTATTTCATCATTTCAAAATAAAACTTAGCTGCAAAAACCGAGTTTTTAGGATTTGATGATGAACAATGGGTTTTCATTGTCTAGCGAAAGCTTGGGAGAACCAGATTCACAATGGGATCTAGAACCTCAATTAACTCATCCGGTGTTAATGCAAAAGTTACAACGACATTATATAATTAAGATCATATTTATCATAAAAAATAAGAATAAAAGGGGATCGGGGCTTAAACCTTCACCCCAGATATTTCCATAGGAGATTATTTTATGGTTACAGCGATCCGAATTGTAAATGGGAACACAGGAATTTTAAAAATTTACCCTTTGAATCCTTTACTCTGGCGTTGGATCTGAATAGGAGGTCAGGGAGATGAGCGTATCGAATTGGATTGGTAAATCAATCGGGGGCCGCTACCGGATCGAGGAAGTGCTTGGGTCGGGTGGCATGTCCGCCGTGTTCAAGGCGACGGATCCCAACTTGAAGCGGGTCGTGGCAGTTAAGATGATTCACCCCCACATGACGATGGATGAGGATTTCGTCCGTCGTATTGAAGAGGAAGCTACCGGAGTTGCACAATTAAGGCATCCTAATATCCTCCAGGTGTATGACTTCAACCATGATCAGGATACTTATTACATGGTGCTGGAATTCGTACCGGGGGAGAGCCTGGCAGAAAGGTTGGCGCGGCTAGAGAAGAGTGGTCGCCAGATGGCGAATGAAGAGGTAGTAAAATATGCACAGCAGATCTGCCACGCGGTCGATTATGCCCACCAGCGAGGCCTAATCCATCGGGATATAAAACCGGCTAATGTGATGCTCAATGTCTATGGGGACGCGATCTTGACGGACTTTGGGATTGCCAAGATCGTGGGAGGAACGCGGCACACCGCCACTGGTGCAGTAATCGGGACTGCGAGATATATGTCACCAGAGCAGATCAAGGGCATAGAAGTCGACCGCCGCACGGATATTTACTCCCTGGGGGTGATGCTGTTCGAGATGGTCAGCGGCAAGCCTCCCTTCGAGGCCGATTCAGCCATGACCCTGATGATGATGCATGTCAATGACCCTGTCCCAGACCTGCGCAAGCTCCGACCTGACCTGCCCCAGGGCCTGGTCGCGGTGATTGAGAAAGCCTTAGCGAAAGACCGCGAGAACCGGTTCCAGTCCGCAGCGGAAATGGCCTACGCTTTAGAATTTGCCCTGAAAGAGAAACTAGCAGGGGAGAGAAGAGATATCTTACCGCCGAGGAATGTCTTCAACCAGGTGCCAGTGGCAACCGTAAAGGTTGACCCCGTTACAAAACTGGTTACTGAGGATGGTACACTGGTCCTGGATCAAGACGAGTTTCCTGCGATACCTAAATCAAGCATTCCTAAAACCGAGGTCGCCCACCAGGAAGAGAAGAGGGGTGGACCACTGCAAAACCCCGGTACAAAGCGAAAGGTCAAAACCGCCCTTCTCATTGGCGGAGGGGTGGGGATTACATTCGTCTTGCTGCTGTTAATCGGGGCTTTTATTTTCTTGCCGAAGATCTTCAAAGGGGAGGAAGAGGCGACCCCAACCATGGCTCTTGCAGCGGTCAATGTGCCTATTTCAACGGAAGCTGAATCTGTACAGGAGGACAGTGGCTTAGTAACAGCCCCGGCGTCGGGATTCGATTTCCTTGTCGAGAATACACCAACTGCGACCGGGATCTCAACAGCCGCACCTTCCGCGACCCAGGAATCAACCGCGACCCTTGAACCGACAATCACCCCTTCCCCGACCTTCCCGATCGCTTATTATGTAGAGATCACCGGGATCAAGGCAGACAGCACCTATTACATCGTGGACTATGAGACATATGGGTTTACGGAGCAGCTTCCCGGAATGCATATTCATTTCTTCTTCGATACGGTTTCTCCCGAACAGGCAGGTGTACCTGGCAGTGGTCCCTGGATCCTTTACGGTGGACCGCGTCCGTTCAGCCAATACCGGTTGAGTGACAAACCAGCGCAAGCCACGATTATGTGTGCCCGGGTTGCTAATCCAGACCACAGCCTGTATGATCTTGCCAGTGGGAATTGTTACCTGCTGCCATGAGGAGGGTGGAAATGAGGGTAGCAGGGTGAACGGGGAGAGACTTCCGAAGTCTGCCAGATGTCGGAAGCCTTGGGTGAGGGATGAAAACAGGATTTTATGCGCCTGGTTGCGAACAGCACCAATCTTATTTATAACCAGCCGCGCAGATTATCTTCTGTCTCCCTCTCGAACGCGTCCAGCATAGCCGCCATTTTGGATGCCAGTTCAGGTTGGGATTCGACCAGGCTGTAGGATTCATTTGGATCGAGGGGAAGATCGAACAGGTATGGACCCTGTTTTAGAGGCCAGAATGAAGCATTGTCCGTTATGTATCTGCGGTAATATTTCCACTGCTGGTAGCGGATGGCGACCAGGTTGCGGGTGTCGTAGAAATACAGCCGATCATGTGGTGATTTTGATTCCCCTTTTAGGAGCGGCATAATGTCCATACCATCGATGATGCGGTTGTTGGGAAGGGGGACACCAGCAAGGGAAAGACAGGTCGCAAAAAGATCGAAGTTCATACTCATCTCGGCGCTTGTCTTACCGGCTGGGATCTCCCCAGGCCAGCGGGCAATGAACGGGACGCGGAAGCCCCCCTCAAACCAAAGCAGTTTGCGTCCACGCGCATATCCGGGATTACCCTGCCACCAGGGTCCGTTGTCACTGCTGAAGATCACCAGGGTCTTATCCTTCAATTTCAGGTCATCAAGTGTGGCAAGGATCTCGCCGACACTCCAATCCAACTCCTGGACAGCGTCGCCATATAGTCCCCCTCTGGACTTGCCCCTGAAATCATCGGAGGCATGGATGGGGATGTGAGGCATGGCGTGGGCCAGGTACAGGAAGAATGGTTGGTCTTGATTGGCCTGGATGAATTTTTGCGCTTCGAGGGTGAAATCACGGGTTAAGACGTTCTGGTCTGCTGGTGCGGGAATTTCCACCTCTTTATTGCGGTAGATGGCGTAGGGGGGATCATCATTACTCCACCAGGCTCCATAAAAGAAATCAAAACCTCGATCATTAGGAAGGTGACCAGGCTTGTCGCCAAGGTGCCATTTTCCAACCAGCGCGGTGCGGTAGCCTCTGCGGCTTAATGCCTCTGAAAGCAGTACTTCGTCCTCAGGAATGCCGCGTACGTTATAAGAATACCTTCCCAAGACGTTCATGACCATATTCATAGGATCGTGGGTCGACATGAGCGGGTTAGTGATCAGGGTGCGGACTGGATAGCGCCCGGTCAACAAGCCAGCTCGAGATGGACTGCAAACCGAAGCACTGGCATAGAAACTGGTCAGCTGGATGCCTTCTGTTGCCATGCGAGCCAGGTTAGGTGTCTCAAGTGTAGTGGTCTCCAGGTCACCATAGCCAAGGTCATCGACCAGGATAATAATAATGTTGGGTAGGGAAGCGGGATCAGGGGCGGGTTGGATGCTTCCAAGGTAGTCTACTGCCCGGTCTGGTTTGAAATCCCTGCCGGCATATTTATAATATTGTCGGTAGCTGAAGCCTCCTGCGACCAGTGACCCAGTGATCACACCAGCGGCTTTGAGAAAGTCTCGACGATTCATGTTATCTAGCCTTCTTCCCTACACTTCTGCGTATGGTAACTGTCCTATGCAACTGAAAACAAGAGCTCTATTCCTGTAGAGACACAAGAATTGCGTGCCGCGATTAATTCCTATCTCGAGGAAACCAAAAAGATTTTCTACCAATCCAATTGGTTATGTTTCTTTATAAACCCCGTCCCCCTGGCGGACCTTAGCGATCACCTTGATGGCAAAATCATCACCGGGTTTTACGGCTTCGACTTTTTTGTGATCGATCTCCAGGGAGGTGACGATTTGGTCAAAATCCGTGGTGTGTCCCAGGAAGGAAATCTGATCGCCAAGTTTCAGTTCCTCCTTGATTTTTATCACCGCCACGCCAATGCGGTGAAAATAATGACTGACTTCACCAATTTTCTTCTTCATGATTCATCCTCCATCTTTCTCTATCTGGGATGATCCTAGCAGATAGAAATTAATATCAGTAAATTTACCAATACATGTTAATAATAGACTTTCAAAGATGAAGATTTAGTATGATTAGATTAGTTAAGAGAGGCAGTATTAGCAATTCCAAGGTAGAGATGCTTCATTCCGCTTTGCTCCATTCAGCATGACAATCAAAAGAATGTTGTTTGATAGAGTACTAGTATAGCGCAAAATGACGATTCAAGTCAATTCGGTGGCGAATTACTATCACCAAAGGGCCTAATTCCCATCGGTTTGTAATCTCGATCTGATTTGATGCATTGTCCGTTTTACCCTTGTCAAAGGTTCGCCTTCATGAATTTTGTGCATGTCGCCAAAGGTTAATGGAAAATCTGATTAAAGATGCAGGAAAGTTAAGGCGTAATCAGGTTTACAGTTGGAAAATAAGTCTGGTAACGGCTTATTTCTCGGGTAATTAAGTCAAGATTCGTCACAGCAGCTTGGGCACCGATGTAGAGATCCGGCAACGGAGAATATTTCAATCTCTGGCTCTTCTTATATTACTTGGATTCAAGCTCAAGTGCAACCGGGTGCAATCCGGGTACCATTGCATAGAAATTGTAGACTTAGTAGTCAATAAAGCCCCCATATCTGGTAATCAAGTGGGTACAATAGCCTCGATATAAGGGTGTAGACACAATGGATACTTTCCACTTATCCCTAACAAGGAAGAGGACGTTGGTTCGAGTCCAATTGCGCCCGTAACAAACATTCTAGTTTTTGCTGGAGAGTTTTTTATTCGGATTGTTGGTTCGTCTTGGAGGCTCATGGCCGGGATTGGAGGTTGGGCTTATAGAAATAGCCCTCCAGTTGACGTTTAAGATGGGACTATTGTGGTGGGAACCTGGTACATGGCGCCGCAATCCATCCGCCTGGTGAACAATCGGATTTTACCTGGGTTGGGTGGAAATCGAAAAACATTCCCTATCTCTTGATTTCGAGGTTAAGAATCTGGATTGAATATTCTTTATGTGTTTCTAGGGGTGTTCATCAGCAATGTTATAATATGTTAGAAATTCCCTGGTAGTTTTTTATTACGAGTTGGGTAAGGGTTCGGAAGACTGGAGCTTTCAACGTCACTAAGCGAGGAATTCATTCTTGAAACCCAATCTACTAGGCATTGGATCCGTTTTTTTGGGAGTATAACCTATGCAAAAAAGAACTAGAAAAAAAAGAGTTCGGATTCCACCATCTGTTCGCCGTTTCTTATACTTTATTATGGATGTAGTAGATCGTTTGAAGAACCCCGGCAGTCTGGTCCCACCTCGTTCACTAAGGTTTCACCCAGCACCCGTTTTTCTAGAAACCGGGAAGAAATATAAGAACATCTTAATAGAATATTGCGATCTTCACCCTGACCATCGAATCCTGGACATTGGTAGCGGTGAAGGACGCGCTGCTATCCCTCTGACAGGGTATCTATCTGGTGACGGTGAATATTGGGGAGTGGACACCAGAAAAGAAAGTATCGAATGGTGTCAAAAGCGGATAACCTCGAAATATAAAAACTTTTATTTTCAGCATTGGGATATTTTCAACCAACAATATAACCCCCAAGGGTCTTTGAGAGCCGAAGGTTTTACTTTCATGTTTGATGATGAGCGTTTTGATATCGTTTTCCTGATGTCCGTATTCACTCATATGAGACCAGAAACAGTGAATCATTACCTCGGTGAGATCTCGCGTGTATTAAAAGTTGGTGGGAAATGCCTGTTCACCATTTTTCTTCTTACAGAAGAATTCAAAAGTTTTTCTAGCCCAGGTATAAATTATCTAGATTTTAAAAACGAAAATGAAGACTACAGTATAGCTGACAGAGAGGAAAATGAATTCTCTACCGCGTTTAGGGAAGGATTTATTTTAGACCTCCTTGAACAATATCCCCTGGAACTTGTTCAACGGAAGCGTCCGGGAACCTGGATAAATCGAAATCCTTTTCTTGAAGCCCAAGAATTGTTCGTTTTAAAACGAAGTTAATCAACTGCCAGGTGGGTCGAGCTTCCCCAGGTAATTAGCACCAAGGATATCTGGATAAAGGGGAATTGATTCATCTATGTCCTTGGAATAGGCAGGCTCCTGGTAGATTAAGCTGATTATCATTTTAAAATACCCCAAGGAATTGGACTATATTTATTTGCTCCAAGGATTTTAAAAAACCTGGTGGGCTGTCCATCTCCTTTTTTAATAATGTAATTCTAAACTAGCGCTCTTTGCTGCTGAAGAATCTCCAGTGATGTGTTGGAGATGCTTCGTTTCACTAATTATGACGAATAGAAGATTCATGATGGACAGCCTACTAGTGGTCCGTCAAACAACATCCTTTTGATTTTCTTGCTGAATGGAGCAAAACGGAATGAAGCATCTCTACCTTGGAATTGCCAAAAATACCTGATTTGAGTTGTTGCTTAGTGTTTCAAAGCCTGGATACTCGCTGTGAACAATGTCGATAAATTGGCGAGAAAGGAAAGAAAGATTACGTCGGATGTGGGTTGCTGCAGCGATCTTTCGTTTGGGGACTACATCACTAATAGGTTTATAATAGACACTTGGTGCTAGTTCACTGATTATCATCGCCTGGAGGACAAGGGAGATTCCCAAGCCAAGCATGATGCAGTTTTGAACCGTAGTAAGCTGGCTGGTATGACAGACAACCTTTAAATTAACTCTTTCCTGGTAGCAAAATGACTGAATCTGTTCTCCCAGGCAGTGGACTTCGCTGAGGGCGATGAAAGGGAAATCGTCCATCTCTTTTACCCGGATTTCAGCTCGCTTGGCGATGTCAAATTATGAGGTGGAAGCGACGAATAGAGGTTCGGTGAGCAGTTCATCAGTCTTAATCAGTTCGTTATTTATCGGTAGACTGGTGATACCGACGTCTAATTCCGCATCGATGATCTTTTGAACCATTTCTTCAGTCAGTCCTTCGTGAACTTCGAGAACAGCTTCTGGGAATTCTCTACTGAACCTTTGAATAACCCGTGGTAGGACGAAGGGGGAAATCGTAGGGATGAAGCCGACTTTTAATTTACCAAGTCTTGATTCCAGGCTGTCTTTCATTTCCAATTTGATCCCTTGCAGTTCTTCAAGAATTCGGTTGGCTCGCGGCAGCAGTACTCGGCCTGCTTCGGTGAGTACCACTTTACGTCCCAGGCGGTCAAAGAGTGGTGTGCCAATTTCCTTTCCTAATTTTTTGATTTGCCGGCTGAGAGAGGGTTGGGTGACATTGCAGCGAGAAGCGGCGCGGCTGAAACCACCGGTTTCAACGAAGGCAACGAAATATTCGAGCTGGTGAATCTCCATGAGAAGGTCCTTTTTACAATAGATGAGTTGGCTATTTATAGGTTTTGGCTATGGATTATATAGATAATCTATATTTTACATCTATATGAATTCTATGTATAATAGGATGCACAGCTAAAATTTTACTTGGGGATCCCAGAAAGGTAAAATCCTCATAAAAGGATTGGTCAGGGTGACGCTTGAGAATGTTCGAAGGTCGAGATGGATCATTTGTTGAGTTGGTGGAGGATCAAAGAGGTATTAACAATCTCTTCCATACCAGATATATACCTAATACCCGTTTATGGTCGAATGAGTCGACCAAAGTCACCTGTGATAAATTCTAAAAACAACAATATTTAGAATAACTCCCCTGAATCCCCTGGGTTTTTTGGTGAGTTTTTTCCATTGGGAAAAGATCCGACTATTTTTCAAGTAGGCTCATACTAGGAAGCAGAAAACCATAGGTTATTAGGGAAACATGAACAATAAAAGGAGTATATGAAATGTCAGAAAAAAAGAAGAAATTAACCACAGCCCACGGACAGCCGGTTGGTGACAATCAGAATTCATTTACCGCCGGTCCCCGAGGACCCCTGCTAATGCAGGATTATCAACTGCTTGAAAAAATGGCGACATTCAACCGGGAGCGCGTACCTGAACGGGTGGTCCATGCCAAGGGTTCAGGCGCATTCGGCACCTTTACCGTAACCAATGACATCACGAAATATTCCAAAGCGAAGATCTTCTCGAAAGTTGGTAAACAGACCGAATGCCTGGCACGATTTTCCACCGTTGCAGGAGAGCGTGGGGCAGCTGATGCCGAGCGCGATGTGCGCGGTTTCGCGGTAAAATTCTACACTGAGGAGGGGAACTGGGATATGGTAGGGAACAACACCCCGGTTTTCTTCATCCGTGATCCCTACAAGTTCAGCGATTTTATCCACACCCAGAAGCGCGACCCCAAGACGAACATGCGCTCGAATACCGCTATGTGGGATTTTTGGTCACTCTCCCCGGAAAGCCTGCACCAGGTAACAATTCTGTTCAGCGACCGAGGATTACCGCAAGGCTTCCGCTTCGTCAACGGCTACAGCAGCCACACTTACAGCTTCATCAACGATCAAGATGAACGCTTCTGGATCAAGTTGCACTTCAAGACTCAGCAGGGAATCAAGACCTGGACCAATGCTGAGGCAGCTGAAGTGATTGGAAAAGACCGTGAGAGTTCACAGCGCGACCTGTTTGAGGCGATCGAGAACGGCGACTACCCCAAGTGGAAGGTGTACGCCCAAATTATGACCGAAGAAGAAGCAGAAACCTACCATATCAACCCCTTCGACCTGACCAAGGTCTGGCCTCATGCCGACTATCCCCTGGTCGAGATCGGGGTGATGGAACTCAACCGCAACCCTGAGAACTACCATGCAGAGATCGAACAAGCTACCTTTGAACCTTCCAATATCGTCCCCGGGATCAGCTTCTCTCCCGACAAAATGCTTCAGGCGCGGCTCATGTCTTATGCCGATGCACACCGCTACCGAGTTGGTGTGAATTATGCCGCTTTGCCGGTCAACCGACCGCACACGGAGGTCAACACCTACCATCGTGATGGCAAGATGCGTTTTGACGGTAATTTCGGAGGCGCGGTCAACTATGAGCCGAACAGCATGGATGGACCGGTGGAAGATAAGCGATTCCTGGAACCCCCCTTAAAGATCTCCGGGGATGCTGACCGCTATGATCACCGATTAGACAAGGATTATTACTCTCAACCTGGTATGCTGTTTAATCTGATGAACGATAGCCAGAAGGCACAGCTATTCAGCAATGTCGCTGCGGCGATGACGGGTGTACCGGATCGGATTAAAGTACGACAGTTGGTGCATTTTTACCAGGCGGATCCGGCTTATGGTCGGGGCGTCGCTAAAAAACTAGGCTTGGATATGGAAAAATATATACCCTGGACGAAATTAAGCCTGGAGGAGCTAATTGAGAAGACTAGTGCAGAAAATTTTTAAGGGATAATACGCCTTTAAATTAAGAACCTGTCAAGAAATGATTGGGGATTTACAAATAGCGTGTCGCTTTCCTAAGGGCTGTCGATTTCGGTGACAACCCTTAGATTCTTCTACCAATCTCTCAGTTTCAAGTGAACCTCTTTCAAATACTGGTTTCAGAATAGGGTTCCCCAGTTCATGCCCTTTTCCAATCAAGTGGAGGCCATCCCGTTTGAATATTCCTTGTAATAAGGCCTATTCATTGGTGAGAAGCGGAAATGCCACGTGTACGAAATAGTTTCGATACTTAGTGTCGGCAGATGCAGTTCATAGTCCATTTGCCTACTAGACAATCGGTTAAAACTCCCACTGTTTTTACGAAGTTTTGATTTAATGTATATACTAGATCGTCCAATATGTATCGTTTCCCATTCAGCTTTTCTGAAGGACCTCGACATGACATCCTAAAGGATGATGTTTGACAGTCTATTAGTTGGGAATTACTGGTCGTGCTTCGTGGATTATTTCGCAGAACCCCCTCAAGTAGTTGCGAATCGTGGTTGTAGTTTCCTTTTCTGAGACCCTTGCTCGAGCGATATCGTTTTCTCCAGTTTATAACACAACACCCTAAATTATTTTTCTATAAGTTCGTTAGCATGCCCTGGAAACTACTCTAATCTTGTCATCGTTGAAAAAAACCAGATACAGATGGCAGCTGCTATGATGTGGAAAAGGATAAACAAACCACCGATGACAAATGCTGAAAGGGATATCTCCAGTGCTGGTGGTTTTATCATCGAACGGATATGGGGCAATATTGAGAGCACAAGGACGATTAATGCCACAACCTGGAAGGTGCGAATAGGTTTCCTGGAAAACCGGGTCAGGAGCCAAAACACCAAGGTAGCCATAAAAGTACCAATAATAGTGAGTATCGTTACCGACATCCCCCGCAGAGGTGAGAATTTTGAAGGGATACCCAATAAAGTATTAGCGAAATATAACACGACCAGGTTGGCGAATACGGAAACTGAAATCGCACCTAAACCTATCACCAAGGTATGTTTCGTAGAAAATTGTGATTTTGTTTCAATAGACATTGTTTTTACTTTTATTTTAGATCTCCTGGCAATAGATCAGGTTGTTTTGATTAATTGACCTCTGGTAATCGAAAGGACTGTTTGGCTGGATTATACCAATCTGTTTCGATAATTACCAAGTCTTAATTTTTGGCTTTCACTGCTTATGGTTTTACGGAAAGCGATATCTTGACGACTGCAGCATTGATTTGTTTTCCTTGTTTTTCCCTGTTTTCATATTTGGTAATCGTCAAAAGGTTTCTATATCAGTTGATAATCATTGATTAAACCATCCACATCCCGCGAATGAATGGCGGGCTAAAAGAGAAAACACGTTGAAAC
>CAZTJD010000023.1:13105-15521 GCA_964613985.1 uncultured Anaerolineales bacterium | reverse complement strand
GTCTTCAACGCCCTTCAGCGCGTTTCTCTTTTCAAACATCGAATTCATTCGATGGGGAGGGGGAGGGTGGTGGAGATGACCATGTTCCCAATCATTTATTCAACCATCCACATCCCGCGAATGAATGGCGGGCTAAAAGAGAAAACACGTTGAAACGTGTTATATGAGCAACTCTTTAATGACAGATGTCTTCAACGCCCTTCAGCGCGTTTCTCTTTTCAAACATCGAATTCATTCGATGGAGAGGGGGATGACGATGACGATGTCGATAATCATTCATTCGGGAAAATGCTACTATATTTTGTAATGTTGATTCTCCGAAATATTTTACCGATTTCCCAGCCATAGCCTGAATAAAACGCAAAAAATCCAGGATGATGTCATCAGTAAAATCGGAATGTCATTCATGACGACCCTGGCCCGTCCCAGGATGTCAGAACTCAAATACTTTGGGCAGGGAATATTCGATTGTGATTCACTTTATTATTAAGGGAAGATTGACAAGACCTGGATAATCGTTGATATCTATTTCAACCAAGCCGTCCTGGACATCCTGGCGGACAGAATCACCATAGAGGTAGCGGTAATCGCCAAAGCGGTTTTTTAGATAGTAGTTAAACCAGGCTGTCATATATTTTTGGCTGAGGGCGGTCAGGAAGGGATCGGTACTGCCCCCACAAAAAAAAGAAAAAAAAGGGTTGCCTGGATCAGCAAAAACCAGGTGGCTGGCGTCTACCAGAAGGTAATGAGCTTTTAGTCTTGCTCCGATGAGGGGGTAGAGTTCCAGAGAATCATTATCCGCATTACAGGGATCTGACGGTGCGCCTAGAATGCCTGTGGGAACGAGAATGTCTGGTGCTTCCAGGTATGCATCCCATACCATTTCCCCACTTGTTAATGGTCCGCCGGTATGAAAGACGGGGTCTAGCCCCACAACTGCTTTAACTCGTGAGTCGCGAGCTGCTGCTGCAAGGGCAGTGGCACCCCCAAGGGAGTGGCCGGCTGTGCTAAATCGCACTGTATCGACCATAGCGTAGAGGAATGAATCCGGGTCCGTGTTTTCTGCCTCTAGAAAATCAAGGATATCCAGGAGGATCCCTGTCCTTGTTTCGAAATCATCTGGAAGCTTGGGGATGGCTGTGATATACCCCCAGCTCGCCAGGTGCTCTCCATTGCCCTCATTCATAAGCATCCCATTCGTAAGACCAAACATGGAGAAACCATGGGCAAAGACGATGGCTGGGTATGGTGGGTTTTCTTCGTCTGTGCAAGACCCGGGCGATGGATAGTGAATAGTAATCTGAATATCCTGGTGGGTAACAGTTTGTCTTGTTGGGGTGCAAGGACCAGGATTTCCTGGTGAGGCGTAGACTTTCAGAAATAACATAGTTAGGTTAATAAACAAGAGGCTAAAAACCACAGCAAGGGTTAGATAGATAAGGAATGATTTTCTTTTTGATTCTGTCCTCTGAGATCCTATTGGGTTTTTAGACACATTCATCGGCCTAATCCTTTAAATATCGAGGTCATCTATCAGGAAGGGTTCTCCATGACCAGGATAGATGTTCTGGATGTTCAGGATTTTTAATTTTTCAAGGCTGGTTTCTGCAGCTCGTAGGTCATCCATTATAGCACTGAATCCAGGCTTCCTGGTGTTGTCGAAAAGATCGCCACAGAAAAGGTCTCCCTCGTCGGTTATTATACCAATTGAACCCTTCGAATGCCCGCCGAGCAGGATCACCCGGGAATTTAAACCATATTCTGTTAAGCGGTTTCCATCCTGCAGGTCGATATCGGGTTTGAACCTTTCCCTTGACCCGAAGCCAAATAATCTGGGGATCAGGCGGGATATTGCCCGGAGCAGGAATAAACCGTTTTTCCGGTTCCAAAACATGTCACCGTATTCTGCCATCCCGGCGTCATCTGCATGCATGGCGATGGGGACTTGAAATTCTTTCCGGAGGTGGGCAGCGTTGCCGGTATGGTCAAAATCACCATGCGTGATGATAATTAATTTGAGGTCTCCTGGCTCGCAGCCAGCATTGCTGAGTTCATGGATTATTACCTGGTGCTGGTTGGGGCAACCCGTATCAATCAGTATAAACCCGGCTGTACCCTTCAGCAGGTAGCAATTTACAGCCCCCATTTTTAGGGGAAGTGGCAGAGAAATGCGTTTGATCCTCTCCAAATTTTATTTTTCCTTTCCAAGCCAGCTTGGTTATTTCCAGGATCCGTTTCACCGAGTGAATTTTAAAAAGAAATTCGCGACAGTGTCGTCTCTGCGGTTCAATCCATGATTTTGTCTGTAAAAATTATACTTGATTTCTACAGGTATTTTATTGACTCGACCACAGAAATGTGATTTCCCTGATGAATTGTAATATGTATTCCACGGATATTTTAAAATACCATTAAA
>CAZTJD010000023.1:0-13095 GCA_964613985.1 uncultured Anaerolineales bacterium | reverse complement strand
TCCACTGAATAAAGAACCTATGGAATCAAACCTGGAAAAACAGACCAAAAAACCGGGTTTTTAGCATGTAAACCTTTGTGTTGCGGTCCTATCATCGTGAAGTTGCAGACTTTCCCCATCTTCTTCGAAAAAACCAGGTATTTGCACTCAAGCAAAAATGAACGTATAGGACAGCCCCCTAAAACATGTAGGAAAAATTTTGAATTTGTCCAAAAGCACAAGATAAAATCTTGTGTTACAGTTTTGAGACTGTCCAAAAAACCGATATTGCACCCCCTAGTGCCGGTGTTGAGGTCGAGATATGGAAATCTCGGCTACGAGAGGTGAGATTATTTTGAGCGATTTAATCTCCACCCTTGCAAAGTCATGAAACCATTTTTCTTTTACACTTCCAGGTAGCCAGAAAAATCAACTACAATAAAATCAAATCCCAAGGATGATCCGGGCGACTGAAAAATAAATGAACAATCCGGTCGCATCGACCAACGTGCTCATCACAGGACCTGAGACTACGGTAGGATCGATTTTTAACTTTGTAGCGAGGAGAGGCAAAACTGCTCCCAACGCGTTTGCCCAGATTACAATCGCAAGAATAGCCGAGGCCACAGTTATGGCTAAACCCGGTTCCGACCCCCAGGTTAAAGCACGAAAATATGCCACGATGGACATTCCAATGCCTAAGATCAATCCAACCCGCAACTCATGCCATAAGGCTTTCAAGCCTTCTTTGAGGATTATTTCTTTCACGGCGATGGCACGAATGATGGTGCTGGTGGCTTGAGAACCAGCATTGCCTCCGGTACCGATCAATAGCGGGATAAAAAAGGATAATGCCACAACTGCTGCCAGCTCACGCTCAAAATGTCGCAGCACAGTCCCCGTGAGGCTTTCTGTTAAAAAGAGTAATAACAGCCATCCGATTCTGGCTTTGGCAACCGCTGGTACCTTAGAATCTAAATAAGGTTTGGCTAATGGCTGAGCGCCGCCTAATCGTTGGATGTCTTCGGTGGCTTCATCGACCAATACATCAACAAGATCGTCAACGGTGATCACGCCCAATAATTTATGATCATGGTTGACGACTGGGATAGTGACTAAATCGTAATGGGACATGAGCCAGGCTGATCGCTCCTGGTCGGTTTCCGGATACACGCTGATCACATCCGGATCCATAATGGCGTCCAACCGAATTTCAGGCTTTGCGGTAATTAATTCCTGCAGGCTTATAATACCAACTAAAGTCCCTGCCGCGTCCTCAACGAAAAGATAATGAATATCCTCAAGTTCAGGTTGGCGTTCGCGGATACTCTCGATTGCATCCGTGGCGGTCATAGAACCCTGGAGGGCAAAAAATTCCGAGGTCATCAACCCCCCAGCGCTGTCATCGGGATAATTCAACAGGGGCGTGACTTCATGAGGGTCCCTCATCTCTTTCAGCAATCGCTGGGCGTGATCAGGCGATACATCTCCTAAAAGGTCTGCTGCTTTATCCGGCTCCATTTCATCAATGATCCTTACCGCATTTTTCTGTGGGACCTTAGCCATTAATTCTGCGGCATTTAAATCATCGAGGTCTTCGACAATATCAGCAGAGACTGTTGGTTGGAGGGTAGTTAATAAAAGGACTTGATCGTTCTCATCCAAATCATCGAAAACCAATGCCTGGTCAGCCGACCTTAGTGATTCGAGGACCTGGATAGCAGAATCTATGTCGTTGCGATCCAGGGATTCCTGTATTCGCAGCAACAAGGAAGGGGTATTATAGAATGTCATGGAACTACCTCCTTGCTTTTCCCCCAGAGGTATAAAATTTCAGAGAGTGCCTCAGAGGGGAATAAAAATTATTATGATGGTTTTCTGTTTATGTTCAGGACTATCTGAGGGGTGCTCGTCCATTCCTTTTCCTTTATTTAATTGATTGTTTTTAACCATTGGCATTATATCATCAAGGGGGATTCTGAGATAGAAGGATCGTCAAAATAGAATATTGGCAGAATATACACTAAATCGCATTATAAAATATCGGATTCATCCAGGTGATCATAGATTGCGTCCCGGATCATTACTTCTCCATCGGTTTTATTAGCGAGGATGGTGATGGTCAGGTCATGGTCGGGCCAATATAAAGAATCAAAACCAACCCCGGCGTCACTGCCGGCGATAAACAGGGCTGGAGTGGAGAATTTATTCCAGAGATAGAGGCCTAAACCATAACTGATCTGCTCTTTTATTACCCAAAAATGCGGTTCCTGAAAAGCTGAGGTCAGTCTTGGACTCAAGAGGCGACCATTGACGAAAGTGTGCCACAAGCAGTTCATATCTGCAGCGGTGGTATAGGCGCCGCCATCTGATGCACCAATGATAGGGAGGTTGTAAACATTGGTCTTCCAGGTGCCGTCCTCGTCGTCTATGTAACCCAGGGCTGTTCGTCCCGGAAGTTGGTTCAAGGCGAAGAATCCGCTGTCTGTCATTCCACAAGCCTGAAAGACTTCTTCCTGGATGAAATCACGGTAAAGAAAATGGCTTATCTCTTCAATGATGATGCCAAGGAGGATGTAGCCGCTGTTGGAATAAGAGAAGCGTTCTCCCGGATTGAATTTCATCGCCTCATTTTGAAAAAGAGGCAGGTAGTCACTGGGGGTGGTAAGACGGTACCAAGGGATGTCGACATAGAAGTGGTCAAAATCCTCAACGATCTCCTCGTCGTAGTAATCGAAGACACCGGAAGTATGGGTCAAGAGTTGCTGCACTGAGATATTGGGGTCGAAGTTGGGGAATTCGCAACTGACCAGCTCACTCAAGTGGGAATCCAGTGAAAATTCACCCGAATCAATTAACCTACCAATTCCCAATGCGGTGAAGAATTTGGTTCCGGAGGCAGTCCCAAAACGAGTGTTCACCTGATTTGCGATGCCATTGCTGCGATCGGCAAATCCATAGGCTTCTTGGAAAAGGGACTCATCTCCCTTGGTGATGGAAACTACCCCGGAGAAATTGTGTGCTTGTGCTGTTGTATTGACCAGGGTGGACAGCTTTTGGTTTCGCATAGTCGAATACATGATCAGGATTTTTTTTACGATTTCGGACCTTATCTTATCATGGTTTCCTGCGGGAAAATCAGGCTGAGTCCCATTTAGGGCGGAGTTGATCACTATAAGAAATGGGCTGTCCCGGAAGGCAGCCTCTACAATAAGATGATTCAGTACATGGTAATAACGATGGGTTGAAGGTTCAAACGGTCTCTGTTAGAAATAGGGAGAGAAGAGTAGTAGTACATCATGTACCAGATTAAAAGAAATTTACATTTAACCACCCAATTAATTCGGTATACTTTTTAATTAAAGTTACCCATTCAATAAACTCTTGACCATTACAGTTTCCGGAAGTATCTACATGTTGTTTCGGTAATGGACTGGTGAGGCTTATTGCTCTTGCTTGGGAGCAATTACTCTTAAAGATTAGCGCATCAGCAGAGGAATGTAAACCCGTATCCCCTGCGGGTTCCAACCTGCCAGGCGTGCCCAAAGCCACCAGGCTGCATAAGCTTTCTGGTTGCAGTTGATGGATTCGGAATGGGCACAGTCGACACTATACCAATCCATGTCTAGCGTGTGGTTAGACTGCCACTCTTGCCCCCAATTGGCATCCCGGACCCCGTTGTTATCGCTGTCGTAGTCTAATGCATCGGTTACAGCCTTGTCGCCATAATAAACATCATCAGGGTCGTAGATATCAAAGTCGTAGAAATCGAACAGGACTTTGTTGTTGTCGATCACATATTGGCGGATCTGTTGGTTGCGTAGGTGGAGATTGCCGCTTTCACCATTGCCATCGGCATGACCGGTCATATATACAAAAGTGATCCCGGGGTAGTCCAGCTCTAGTTGGTTCATGGGCTGCAGGTAATCGCTGATCATGGTCTCCTCATTCTTACTGCTGACCTGTCCACACCAGGACCACATCAAGACGTTGATCTCCGGGTGGTTGGTTCCCCTTCCCGTAACAGGGTCAGCTGTGCCCAAGTAGTCGTAAGTCCTCTGGTCCCATCCGCTGTACCCGACATCATAAGCCAGATCTCCGCTGTCGTCATAGCCAGAGCCCTCGAAATAATGCAGGTGGGTGCCTCCGTTGTTACTGTCATGGTCGTACTGGAAGATATTCACCGGAAGAGAGAGATCTAGCCCTCCGCCATTCGCAAAAGCGATTAAACCTGACATGCCGGTGGAGATCTGGCTGCCATGGGAGGTATGCCCATAAGCGATGTGGATGTTTGCTTTTGCGGCTTCGATCCAGCCCTGGGGGATGGCGTTGATGTCATCGGTCGTATGGTCGATGATTAACGGCTCAGTGCGCGCTTCCTGTGCTGATATAATCCCAGGAATCTTAATCCCCGAATCAGCTTGAGCTGGCAATGCTTCGGCAGTAGCTAAGTTCGAAAAGGACAGAACCATGAGCGTTAAGATAAGGATGGTGGTTTTTTTCATCATAAACACCTGATTTGGAATCGGTTATGTTGAAGAGAATGGGGGATGGTGGCTGGTGACCTGATTCATTGAGCGTTGGTATAAATTCTCTTTCCTCAATGATTGGTTTTGAGCCAGGACATTCGTGATCGAAAATTCTACTGCTCCAAGGTCCGTACCAAGGTTGATCACTTCAATCAGTTCTTTGATATTCCGTTTCATCGCGACAAAAGCAATCCCCAAACGGGGATAACCGGCCCAGGGGGATGAACTATAAGCCCAGAACCTGACCGTACGTAAGTGCTTTAGATTCTCAATTATGCGATGAAATTCGTTGCCCAGGCGAATGTCTGCAAAGCATTCCGGTGATGCGCCATCTAATGAAACCCACAACATATCCATTTGCAGGTCGATCAATCGTTGAGAGGTCTCCCTGGTCAGCAAGGTGCCGTTGGTGATCATAGAGACCCGCAGCCCTCTATCTTTTGCCTGTTCGATCATTGAAAGACATTCAGGATTGGAGAGAGGTTCCCCATAGACTCCAAAGAAGATTTCAGGTATTGGGGAGAACACTTTGATATCCTCCAGGATGCCCTCGAAAGCCTGGAGAGACATGCGTCCAGCCTCCGCATCCCAGATATTACGCATAAAGGTGGTGCAGCTGGGGTTGCACTGGTTGGTAACTTCGATATAAACCCGGTTGAGTGATGTGATGGGTCGCGAGATGGATAAGGTATGTTGGTTTTCTTCCAGTGTTACTTTTGAGCCAGGGGTTAAACCCAGCTGCTGGGCAACTTCCAAAGGTAGGACCAGGTTTCCTTGATCATCGATATAAGTGGTATATGTTTTCATGGGTTTAAAAATATCTTCCTGTGAAGTTTTTTTCGAAGGAAGATAAATTGTTTTGAAAGGAATTGCATTATATCAGTGAATCTATAAGGATACATTATTAAGGAGTAATAATGTTTGCTATCGATGGATTACAGCGATTTATGACCAAAGCCATGTAGTCAGCAGGACAAAAGTACCAGGCAAAAAAAATCGCCATTGCGAGACTGATGCCGGTCAAACAAGCACTGAATAGGAGACCTGGGGAGTGCTGAATAACGCCGACTAGCCGCCATGGGTCCAGGCTTTCATGCGCCTAGAGATTGAAGCTATGAATAGGATGCCTTGCTGGCTGAGTTCTGGATCGTCGATTAGATTGGCTAAAAGTGGATCACGATGCCACCCTAACCAGAAAAACCTCTGAGTGATAAACACCTCCCCCAGGGTTGGGAGATCCATGAAAACACCAAATACGATCCTGATGAAATACTGAAAGACAGTATTTTGTCCAGCCAGGGCTTGAATCTATTTTGCTCGTAGACAAATCGGCACAAAATAAGTAAATTGGATATAATTATCATAGATTTGGGGTAACCACAACTCAGGAGCTTACGCAAAAGTTTGACATAGAGTTTTTCTGCCTAAATGAAAGTAGAAACGTTATGTGGTTTGAAAGAACGATCAGGAACAAACTTAGGCAATTGTTAGTAAAACAGCAAACGATTATTCTTGAAAATAAAGTTCCAGCTCTTGATTCCAGAATTAAGGATATAGAAGAATTAGGTCTTTATCTTCATATTCCTTTTTGCCGTCAAATCTGTCCATATTGCCCTTACAACAAGGATATCTTTCAATCCGAGGTAGCTGAAAAGTACTCAAAAGCTGTGATAAAAGAGATCGAAATCTATTCAGAGATGATTGGTAGAAAACCGGTTACTTCCCTCTATATTGGTGGCGGAACTCCAACGACAATGTTGTATTGTGGTCTTAAAGAAATTCTTACTCACATTTTTGAAGTGTTCAATATGCAATGTGATATACATCTCGAAAGTCATCCCAATGATTTAAGCATGGAAAATCTCGATCGGATCATCTCTTTGGGCGTTCAGAATTTAAGCATTGGAGTCGAGGCTTTGCAAGACAGGCATTTGCGGACTCTGAATCGACCATATACTGTAGAGGAAGTGAAAGCTGCAGTCAAACGAGCTGTCAACAAGGGATTTAAATGTGTTAATGTTGATGTTATTTTTGGGTTACCGGGTCAGTCTTATTCTGAGATTGAGCAGGCGGGTTACGAGTTGGTGGAGATGGGTGTTGACCAAGTTGCCGCTTATCCCCTTTTCAGGTTTCCTTATACAAAAATGGGGAGGGGTTCAAGCGAAAAAAATTATCGTGTCTCAAGTATTTTTATAAGAAGAAAGATGCTTAAAGTCCTCGAAGGGATCTTTTATGGTGCCGGTTATCAAAGAACCTCTGTCTGGGCTTTCACCAAACCAGGAGTTCCAAAGTATTGTTCAGTAACAGTGCCTCTTTATGTAGGTTTAGGTACAAGCGGGAGTTCATATTTGAAGGACGTTTTTTTCCTCAATACCTTTAACGTGTTTGAGTATATCAAGGCTCTGGAAAATGGGAGAATGCCAATTGCCTTATCTCTTGAGTTGACAGAAGATATGCAAATGGCAGGATGGTTGTATTGGAGGATATATGAAACCAGATTCGAGAAAGGTGATTTCAAAAATAGATTTCAGAAAGACTTTGATCAGGTTTACGGGATATATATAAAGTTATTTGGTTTCCTTGGTTGGCTTAAGGATGATGGTTCCCGGATCATTCTTTCTGACATCGGTGCTTATTGGTTGCATGTCCTGGAGGACTTATTCTCAATCAATTACATCAGCAAACTGTGGGGAACATCGAAGAAAGAACCATGGCCGAAAAAAGTGGTTCTTTAACACTTATTACAAGAAGAACACACCTGACCATCCGTAGAGTACGACCTGCCTGTGGCGGGAGATAAGTCAAGGAGGGTAATTCTACGATCAACAAAGCTGTGAGTTTCCTGGAAAAGGAGATCATTTACCCTGGTGATGGAAACTTCCTCCTTCTTGCTGTTGTGAAATGATTGCTTTGCCTTCACTCCGCCGGTTTAGCAACCAAAGGGAAACCGTCAACAGTGCCAATATCCCAAATAGATACAAAGCCACCATCCCCAGGCTGGTCTCATCCACCCAGGCGCCATACAGCAATCCCGCCAGGGTGCTGAAGAGTGCCACCCAAGCGACATAGACCCAGGCTTTCAAGCGTCCAATTATCGAAGCGGTGATCAGGATACTCTGCAGGCTTAATTCTGGATCTGATATCAAATAAGCCAGCAGCGGACCACGATGCATCCCCAACCCAAGAAACATCTGGGCGATAGGGACCTCCACCAGGGTAGGGAAATACATGAAAATGCCGAATACAACCCCGATGAAATTCCCAAAGACTGTATTCTGCCCGGCCAGGGTCTGAACCCATTCTGGTTGGATCAACTCACGGATCATGCCTACCACGAAGACACCAACAACCAGGAGCGGGAAGATCTGCTTCACAAAACGCCAGGATTCCCAGAGGAAGTCTCGGGTTTCATCTTCATTTAGCTGGGTTAACAGCATCCCCCCTAGCAGAATGATGAGAAGTAGAACCGTCAAGAATTTTCCAGTCAAGTTTAGGGTCAGACCATCGTAATGTGGAACCATCCCCAACGACGCGATTAGCAGGGTCACACCAACCAGGCTGATGGAGACCCAGTTCCATGTGTTGAAACCCTCAAAGATTTTTTCGATCCCCTTCCAGGAAGTCAGACCGATCAGGACCAGCATAAGGATCAAAAGAGCACCTTGTGCGGTGATACCTTCTTCACCACGAGTGGTATCAAAAGGTATCAAGTGGAAAAGCCAATCCTGGAATTGATCTAAGCCGGAAATCGGCAGGTCAAGACTGAAATAGGTTTGTTTTAACGGGTCGACCTGGAGTGTACCAGCGATTAACAAAGCTACCAGGAGTAGCAAGAAAATCACGGCAGGACGCCGCATGGAAGCCTTCCCGGCGAACATGGCATCGGTGGCCTTGTCGTGAGCGATATCTTCTTTATGGAAGACGAGTGCCATAATGATACCGATGCCAATACCGAAGGCAATCGAGAGCACCAAACGGGCAATCGCCAGGTCCATTCCGATCACTGTACCGGTGTATGATAACGCTAAAATATTGACTGCCGGGGCAACAAACAGGAAAGTGATTGCTGGTCCCAAGCCGGCCCCTTTCTTATATATACCTGCGAAGAGGGGGATCACAGTACAGGAACAGACCGCTAGCAGAAATCCAGCTGCGGCCGAGGCAGGATAGGAAATCAATTTCGGGGTATTGCGGCCAAGATATCTTGTAACAATTTCCTTAGGGATCAAGGCTGTCATCGCGCCAGCGATGAAAAATGCAGGGAGTAAGCACAAGAGCACATGGGCAGCCAGATAGGCGGCTAAATTCCCCAGACCATTGGAAAGCAAGTGTGCTACAAAATCGAATATGGCATTAATCATAGAAGTATCCTGTTATTATATTCAAAATCACGAATGTATCGCCTCAGATGAAAGCCCCGAGCAGGATGACACTCAGGGCTTTTTCAGATCGTTTTTAGCTGGTCGCCAAGGCAGTTGTCACGAAAGTGGTGATCTCGGCGATGGAGGAAACCCTGCCGCTGCTGACTGTCTTTCCATTAATCACCAATCCGGGCGTGGATAAGACGCCATAGTCTGCGTATTTTGTCGGATCGGTCACTTTGATCACTTCGGCTTCCACGCCAAGTTCATTGACAACTTTGATTGCATTTTGTTCCAGGCGCTTGCAGTTCGCGCAGCCGGAACCTAGGACAATGATGGTTAGCATTTGTATTTCTCCTATTTCTGGTTTGAGATTTCTTCTTGAGGTATCCAAGAAGGATTGTTTTCAGTACAACAATGCGGGCAAGAACAGTGGGGCAGTGGGTCGGTGTTCAACAGTGATTCCATTTCATTTGTTGGAATTCCAAATAGATGACCAATGTCTATTAACAAGTCGATTAAGCGCGGTTCTGTCAATCGGTAAAAAATATAGCGTCCATCACGCCGAGTATCGACCAGGTCTGCGTCGCGCATTTCCATCAATTGTTGGGAAATGTAAGCCTGGCGTAAATCCAGCAGGGCTTCCAGGTGGCAGACACAAGCCTCGCCATTACCAATCGCGGCTAAAATCTTAACCCGGGCAGGTGTGCTGATCGCTCGGAAAATGCGACTAAGCCTTTCGTCTGGAGAATTTTCTATTATATTCATAATCTTGAATATATTATATCTCATATTCGAAAATACGAATATGACTAAAATCAGGTAATAAGTGGATGAAGATAATTCCTCTTGAATATTTCATGATTAACCATACCAAAGAAACATGGAAAATGATAAAATAGAATAACAATTCAATATATATATAATCGTTTAATATGATGAATCCTAAAAATATAATCCTTGATGAAACTATTGCTACTCAGGTTGCTGAACTCTTTCGAGTTTTCAGTGATACAAGTCGGGTACGAATCCTCTCCGTTATCGTGGAGCAGGAGATGAACATCTCAGCGCTGGCTGAATTAATCGGAATAACTGAACCGGCTGTTTCTAATCATATGCGTTGGTTGCGACTAATGAAGATCGTTTTAGCACATCGTGATGGGAAAGAAGTCTTTTACAGTGTCAAAGATCCGCATATTATTGCTTTATTCCAACAAGGTGTGAACCATGTCAAAGAAGAATGATGCGTCAACACTTGGTTTGACCCAATCCGAAGTATTGGCACGACGCAAGCAGTTTGGAGAAAACCGTTTGCCGGTTGGGAAAGCGATATCGGTTTGGACTCTCCTGCTCAACCAGGTGAAAAGCCCCCTGGTATATATTATCCTGGTTGCTGCACTGGTCTCTTTAATCGCCAGGGAATATAGCGACTTTGCCATCATCATGGCGGTTGTCATCATTGATGTGATCCTGGGTTTTGTCCAGGAGTACCAGGCTCAGAAGACCTACACCGCGCTTAAAGAGCTTCTCAGGCCGACTACAACAGTCCTCCGAGCTGGTGAAAGGCTCGAGGTAGAGGTTTGGGAAATCGTTCCAGGCGACCTTGTGCTATTGAGTGCAGGCGAGAAAATACCTGGTGATGGGAAACTGCTTGAAAGTACCAAACTTGCTATAGACGAGGCCATCCTGACGGGGGAGAGCGAGCCGGTCACCAAATCTGTGCCAGAAGAAGTCTTTATGGGGACAACCGCGTTAACTGGGCGCGGTCTTTTAGAGGTTCAACATACTGGTTCAAACACTGAGTTGGGAGAGATTGCCACCAGCCTCCAGGAACATGTCGAAGATGATACTCCCCTCCAGGTTCGTTTGAAGGCTTTCAGTAAATCCCTGACCTGGATTGTTGCTGGCTTTACTTTAGCTATTCTAACGACCGGCCTGATCTTGGGGGGTGGATTTCTGGACATGCTTCGGACCTCAATCATTCTGGCTATTGCTGCTGTCCCTGAAGGTTTGTTGATTGCTGTGACCGTCATCCTGGTATTGGGAATGCGGAAGATCCTAAAGCGCCATGGTCTGGTCAAGCGTCTATTGGCTGTGGAAACACTCGGCTCAGTGACCGTCATCTGTACAGACAAGACTGGCACCCTGACCGAAGGCCGGATGCGTGTTTCGAAATCCGAGATCCTCGATCCGGAGCGTGCCTTGCAGACGATGGTGCTGTGTAATGATCTCGAAGGACCGGTAGACATCGCCATGTGGGAACACGCGAGCCAGTTGCTAGAGCATGATCCACAGGAGATGGTGGACCAATCAAAGCGGATAGAAGAAGAATTATTCTCTAGTGAGACCAAGTACATGATCACAGCCATCACCGGGAACGATTTCAGGGATCAAACTTATAATTTCTTAAAAGGTGCTCCGGAAATCGTTATAGGGATGTGTAATATGCCCGATGGCGACAAAGCGCGCCTAATTTCACTCGTGGACCAGTGGGCAGGTGATGGTCTTCGCTTGATCGGTCTGGCATATCGTCCATATGGAAAAATTACCGATAAAACTGGTTATACCTGGGTAGGCCTGGTTGGGATGGAGGACCCTATACGTGAAGGGGTGGTGGAGGCGATTCAGGTGGCGCAGAAGGCTGGTATCCAGGTAAAGATGATCACTGGAGACTATCGCAAGACTGCCGAACATATAGCCCGTAGTATTGGACTGATGAAGGGTGGGGATTCCAGCTTTGAAGGTTCAGAAATTGCCGTAATGAGTGATGAGGCTTTGCAGGAATGTGTGCTTGAAACTGCTGTTTTCGCTCGTATCCGTCCTCAGGATAAGTTCCGCATCATCAAGGCACTGCAAACAAATAGTGAGATCACTGCCATGATCGGGGATGGCGTCAACGATGCCCCCGCGCTTCAGCGAGCGAACATCGGTGTAGTGGTGGGTACCGCTACCGATGTGGCAAAAGAAACAGCTGACCTGATATTACTTGATAATAATTTCTCTACCATTGTGGCTGCAATCGAAGAGGGGCGAATAATTTTCGAGAACATCCGCAAGGTAGTGGCTTATACCCTTTCCAACTCGTTTGCTGAAGTGCTGGCTATCTTCACTGCCATGATTCTACGATGGCCAACCCCCTTACTCGTAGCTCAGATCTTATGGATTCACCTGATTTGTGATGGGCCATCTGACATCGTATTGGGTTTTGAACCGAAGGAAGGCGGGATTATGGACGAAAAGCCCAGGTCATTGAAAGAACCTATTCTCAACCACCTTGGGCTTTCACTGATCGGGATCATCAGTATCTCCAGTGCTACTGGAGCTTTGTTGCTTTTCCACCATCTTTATTCCGTACATTCGAATGTTGTTGAAGGTCGTAGTATTGCTTTTGCCTCTTTCGCCATCAACTCAATGATTTACATCTTTGCATACCGTAGTATGCGTCAGCCGCTTTTCCGAATGAATAAACTTTCTGCCAACATGCCGCTGGTATGGGCGGTATTAGCTGGTCTGGTGATGGCGGTTCTGCCATTTTTTGTCCCCAGTTTACGCGCTTTACTGGGCATTGTCCCATTGAATTTTAATGAATGGCTGGAAGTTGCCGGGATTGCCATAGGCTTGTTGGTTGTTGTTGAGGTTGGTAAGTGGATCAGTAACAAGTTCCACGCCAGTGAGTAGGGATCTGTCCAACATCATTCTTATAATCGTCATTGCAAGTTGACCCACCGTGTGGGGTACTCTTCTTTATAGAGAAAACTGTCACTACGAGCTGCTCTTGCGAAGCAGTCTCCTCATTGGACTGGAGATCGCTTCATCACGAAGGATTCTCCTCGCGTTGAAATTGTTATGCTTCTTACGATTATAGCGATAGCGGAACGTTGCTACCATGCGTAGCCTGGGTATTTCCTACCTTATTTTCAATATAGCCATCTTCCTCCCCCTCCCCGTCCCCATCGAATGAATTCGATGTTTGAAAAGTGAAACGCGCTGAAGCGCGTTGGAGACATCACCCTATAAAGAGATTCTCATTCAACGCGTTTCAACGTGTTTTCTCTATTTGCTCGCCATTCATTCGCGGGCGATGGATAGTTGAATAAAAGATTGGCAACATAGTCATTTCCACCCCCTCCCCATCGAATGAATTCGATGTTTGAAAAGTGAAACGCGCTTCAGCGCGTTGGAGCTTTATTAATTTTTATGGTCTTTTATGGTTGAATTTCTTTTCT